>NZ_JABUTB010000015.1:42134-63324 GCF_021443865.1 Clostridium sp. | reverse complement strand
ATCTCCCTTTGTATCTTTATCCTTATCAAACTTAATATTATTAATTCCATCTACTATTTTACTTAACATAAGCGGAGTTGGGATTTTAAATATAGCATCTCCCATATACTTAGCATAAGCTGATTCATTATTTCCATGAAGATTCTTAATAAAAGGAAATACTTCATTTTGAACAATTAAATACATCTTCTCTGGATTACCTTCATTTGAAAACTTACTCCATCTTAAATGTTGTTTATCTTCTGGAAAAGTTCTCTTAAAATCTATTCCTAATATTGAAGCTTCTGCTTCCTTTGTTGTTTCTATTTCATCTAATCCTTTAATAAATAAAAGATATGTAAATTGCTCTATAACTTCTAATGGATTAGTTATTCCCCCAGTCCAAAAGGTTTCCCAAATTTTATCTACCTTACTTTTTAATTCCCCTGTTATCATGTCTATTTATCCTCCTAATTAGTATCTATTCTAATTTTACTATTGTTTATATCTTTTTACTATTTCTTTTAACTTATTTATTATTATTTACATATCAAAGAACTCTTCTCCATGTATCTTATGAGAAGAGTTCAAATTACTTAATTATTTTCACTTATACTATTACGCATAAGCTCCTTAATTTCTCTTTTATAGCTTTCATTACTACTATGATTAAATCTCTTTTTATATTGGCTTAATTCGGTGCTTAATTCTTTTCCTGTTAGTTCTCTAATAAATGTATCTGGATTAACTAAATTATTTTTGTAAAGTTTAGCTAAATTAATAATTGTTTTTAAAACATGTTTTTTATCTAATTGTGTCATAGATTCCCCCACATAAAAAATGGAGCATCTGTACTTAGCACATATACTCCAAATAAACTGATTTTTCTGTTGTCTGCCAACGATATGAGTTAAATCATACAAAGCTTTAGGTTTTTCTGTTGCCTACCAACGACGTGCAATTAAGTCACGTAAATCTTTCAGATTTTTCAGGTGTCAGTACACCATAAATATATTTTTATTATATTATACTGTTATTATAAATTTCCATACCATATTTCTCTATTTGTTGTTTTATTTCATCATTCATACTATCTAAAAAAACTAAATCTACAGAATATATTCCTACAATCTCATCTAATTCTTCTGCTATAGTTCCCTTGTATTTTTTATCACATAAGATACCTAAATCTATATCTGAATTATATCTATAGTCTCCCTTTGCTCTTGATCCAAATAAAACTACTTTTTGTATATATTTATTATTGTTAAAATATGAAATTAAGTTTTTATATATCTTCTCTTCTATTCCATACATATTATAATTTCTCCACTGATATTTTATTTAAAAGTTCTTCTATAGCATCTATATATCTTTCAATTATATTATTTTTTATTTCTTCATAATCCTCTTCATTATATATATGAGCTGTTGAATTCCTTGCAAGTAATATATCATTCCAAACAATAATGTCTTCTATTAATCCTTCTTTAAATGCATGTTTATAACATCCTCTAGGGCTATTTATATCTATTCCATCAGCTTTAAATATTTTGGATAATAGCTTCCATGTTAAATCTTCTAAGGTTTCATACTTTTTTATTATGGAATCTCTATATACTTCTAAAGTTATCTCATCTGCATTTTCTAACTTTCTATAGTTTTCTCTTATATTTTTTAGATGCGTAAGCATTCGATATGTGTAATTATAAGTGAGTCTAATGGATTCATCATACTTATCTAATATACCACTCATTTAATCACTCCTAATTTTAAATAAATTTTATAATTATAAATCTTTTTAGCTCCTCAGAGTTCAACCTCTTATACCTATGCCACTTTATAGTAATTATTATACCATCTATTAATAAAAATATATATTCATCTAAACATAACTATTAATTATTTTTAAATTTTTCTCAATTTAAGTTAAAACTGGGTACTTATTTTATGACAGGGTAATTAAGAAATATTTTGGGAGGTAATAAATATGAAGTATTCATTTTTAGGATATTCAGTTAAAAAAATTATGAAGTTTGATTTAGATGTGAAGGATTTAGCTATCCTTAGGTATTTTGATGATTTTATGGAAAGTGGAAAGATGAATTATGAAGTTATAGAGGGAGTTAAATATTATTGGATAAGCTATAAGAATATTGAAGATGAGCTTCCATTCTTAAGTTTAAGAAAAAGATCTATTATGATGAGAATGCTTAAGCTAAGAGATTTAGGAATTTTAGCTCATTATACTAAAAAGGAAGGTGGCACCTTTTCTTATTATGCCTTAGGGGAAAAGTATAAGGAGTTATTATATATTAATGATAATAATGATGATTACAGAAACAATAATACAAATGAAGAAAATAATATAAATATCATTCAAGATAATAGTGCTAATAAGAACACTATTATTAATGATTCCTTTAATAGAGTTGTTACTAATAATGAAGTGGCTGTACAAAATACTGAAGAAGAATATGATAATTTTGCTGATTTTGAAGACATGCAACATAAAAATGAAGAACCTCTATATGTAAATATGAATAGAGGTTGTTCAGAGAAATGTTCAACAAATACCCATCTATTAAATAATTCATCTACTAAATTAAACAATATATATAATAATATAAAAGAAAAAGTAAGTAGTATTATAAATTATTTAAATTTAAAAGCTGGATCTATGTGTTTGAAATTTATTTAAATCAAAATATCCCTACTACTTCAAAGACTATTAGCAGTAATTCATATGATCCTAAAAATAATTATAAAAACAATAAAAGTCTTAGATTCCATAACTTTAAAGGCCGTGACTGTGATTATGATGCCCTAGAAAGCAAGAACTGCAAGTATGAATTTTAAAGATGAAGCTGGTAAAAAGCACACAGTTGCTGTTAAAGATACCACTGAAGTCAAAGTTTAAACTCTTAATGATCCACGGAATCCTCTTGAAGAATAATAGGAATCTGCTCCATTATGATAAGTAAAGACTGTATCATAACGACAATCACAAAAAATTGCGCCACCCTTGCTTCTAATATTATTGGGTGTTTTTACCCAACTTGATGTTTTAATATCGAAAGTTCCAAGCTTCTGTAATTCTCTATACTCTTCTTCTGTTAAAATTTCAATTCCCATATCTGTTGCCATATCAATTGCAGTGCCTTGTGGTTTATTTTGTTTTCTTTTCTCTAATGCTTCACCATCATAACAAAGGCTTCTACGACCTTTAGGACTTTCTGCTGAACAATCATAAAATATATACTCATAAGTATCCTTATCATACCCTACAACATCCGGTTCTCCACCGGTTATTTCCATTTCGTTTAGAGACCATAACTTTTCAGTGTTATTTTGTAATTTTTCTTGTACTTTATCCCATTGAATATCTTTATGTAAATTTATATTTTTATTAAAACGCTCTTTTAAGATTTCAAGTATTTCTTTTTCTTCTTTAGATGACAGGCTTTTTGATTTACCTTCCATATTAAAATCTCCTTATATAGACTATTTGATTTTATCAGAATTAAGAAAAAACTTTGATTATCAAACTTATTTTATTAATTGTATCAAATACATTTTATCCAGTCAATATAATATATATTTAATTTACTATAATTATTTCTTTCATACTCTCCATCTTTTAATTCTAATGGAATCATCTTTGCCATATAATTCGCTCCTTATAATTTACAATTAATGTGTATTTTAATTATACATATCTTTACAATTAAATATATTATTTAATTACTATTTCATATATTAAATAGCAATTACTAATATAGACTAAATAAAAAAGAGCTAAACATTACTATGCTTAACTCATCAATTGTACCTATTCTATAGTAAACTTCTTCTAATGTCCTAATTCCTTCAAACTCTTCTATTTTGTCTAATTTAGAATTATTTTATGTAGTATTTTTTATTTAAGAATCAAATCTATCTACTTTAAATAGCTCTAGGTTTTCATTTCCTTCGCCTAAATATAGTTTGCTTAACATCATTCCACCTAAAATAGAAAATAGAATTCCATTTGCCCCATATCCTAAGCAATACCATAGCTTTTTGTTATTAGGATCTTTTCCTAGAAAACCTAAGTTATCTTGAGTTGATGCAAAAGCACCACAATATTTATATTCTATTTCTATATTTAAACTAGGAAATAAATTTTTTAGTCTTTGTTCTAATTTTTCATAACTCTTATTACATAATTCTTCATTAAATATATCTGGTAGAAAATTAATATCTTCTCCGCCAATTATTAATCTGTTATCTCCTGTTGTTCTAAAGTAATTGTATGGATTTTCATTATCTCTAATAACAGTATTTTTATAAATTTCTTCTATATTGCTTATTGGCTTAGTTGCAATATTAAAGGCTGTAGTCTTAACTCCAAAATTTCTATTAGTAAAAAGTTTTGTATTATAGCCAGTAGCTACAATAATAATTTTGCCTTTAACTTTATGACCATAAACTGTTTCTGCTATAACTCCCTCTTCATTATATTCAAGCTTTACTACTTCAGTATTTTCATATACTTTTAATCCCTTTTTAGTACCTTCATCAATTAAAGCATGAGTATATCTATATGGATCAAACTGTGCTCCTCCACATTTACTAAGAATACCAGCCTTTACATCTAAAGAAAAAGGATTATTATTCTCATCAATAAATTCAACATCTAACCCGCCTTCTTTTCTAATCTTATATTCCTCTTCCATTTCCTTTATTTCTAATTTCTTTGAAGTATATAAAAAGCTATCTACTCTTTTAAAATCACAGGTATTCCCATGTTCTTCTATAAACTCCTGAATTTCATCCAATGCCTTTAATCCTAATTTATATGATTGAATAATATTCTCTATAGTTGTATATGGCTTAAGATACATAGCATTACTATCAAGTTCATATTGAAGTAGAGAAGTTGTTATACTAGTACTTCCATGACCTATTCTTGACTTTTCTAAAATAACTGAATTAATATTATTCTTACTAAAATAATATCCTACAATAGCTCCTGTAACTCCTCCACCTATTATTATTACATCTGTATTTATATCTTCTGTTAAGTAACTATACTGCTTAGGTACTTTATTAACTTTAGTGAAAATGCAATCTCCTTGCACATATTGAGTATTTATAATAATCGCCTACCTTCTTATAAATCTTTAATCCAAACATTATTATTTTTTATATTTTGCCTTTATTTATACATTAGTAGGATTATTATTCTTATTTGCCTTTTAATAATTTTATTGATTAAAAGAAATAAGGTGCTGTAGCAAACTTTAAATTTATTGTGCTACAACACCTACATTATTAAATAGTTTTTAACTTTTAATTATTTTCAAACTATAATAAGAACCACTAATGTTGAAAGTAAATTACTAGTTAGATTTACTACATCATTATTTACAAAAAAAAGACCTTTAATAAGCTTATTTGGTTTATTCTTATATTCTCTTTTTTCTGTAATAATATTTGATGACTCACAATAGTATTGTGCTTGTACTGAGGCTCCCAATATACTATCAATTATTGAGCCTACAAAGCCTACAAAAAGACAAATTATAGAATATATAAAACTTTGTCTTATATCTTTATATGTATTTACTGAAACTATAAAATATATTGAAGATATAAATAAAGCTCCTAAAAAGGCAGAGGCTGTACCTAATATACTTATACCTCCAGACATTCCTTGTTTTATTGGCTTTAGATTTAATATGTTTATAGTTTTTTTCTTGCTTAATACACCTATTTCTGAAGCCCAAGTATCTGCTGTAGCTTCAGCAAAGGATACTGCATAAGATAATAAAAATATAGGGTTAGAATTAAGATAATATAAAAATGCAAATATAAGCCCTACTCCTCCATTGGCAAAAACCTGCACATAATCACGATTTCCACTTTTCTCATTTAACTTTTCAAAATCCTTTTTATTATATTTTTTAAATTTTGTTAAAATACTTGAAGATACAAAAAACATAATCATTATAATTGAAAAGCCTAATCCCCCAAAAAAGTATATTCCAGTTCCTAGTGCTATGGCTGCTAAACATCCACTCCTGCTTAATGATGCTTTTTTATATGCTAAAAAAGCTATTATAAAGGATAATATTAGCCCTACTAAAAAATCCATCATATAAGTTCCTCCTAATCTTATAGTAATATAAGTAAGTAATAGAATAATGAAGTACCTAATGGCACTGTTAGATTATCTAAGCCATAAGGAGATAATGCCTCTAGCCCTGTACTTACTATAGCTATTATTAGACTATATAAAAATACATTTGTTCCACTAAAAATGTAAAGTATAATTACAGAAACTACAAAGGAAAATATAAACATTGCCAAGCTTCCTTCAAGACTTCTCTTATTCCCTAACACTTCAAATGTATGCTTACCATATTTTACTCCTATTACAGCAGCAAGTCCATCTCCATATCCCATTATTAATATTCCTAATGCACCTATATATGAATATTCAATATTTCTAAAGGTTATAAGAGCTAATATTAATAAAGATACTGCAAAATATACAGTTCCTAAATCATTTTTAGATCCATCTCTCTCCATAGCCTTAAAAACTTGTTTCTTATATGATATATAATTTATAATTACAAAAAGAGCTGGTACAATAGCAGCGTATATATTATTATCAAAGAAAATCATAGCAATAATCCACCAATTGGATACTCCTATATGAATAAATTTTCTACTACCCTCATTAGATAATAAATTGAATTTAGTTAATGATGATGAGGCTCCAATTATTAAAAACACAAATAAAATGGATATAATAATGCCCATAAGATTATTCAAAATACCACCTCCTTAATTAAGTATTTAATGAATTTCAATGAAATTTACATGATATAACAAACTTTTTATACCTTTATTCATATTAATTTTCATCTATTTTAGTTTCATACTCCAAAAGCCCTATAAAATTATTATTAACTATATAAAGTAATTATTACAAGACTAATAATAAAGAATTTCACAATTTCATATAATATTATTAAAAGTTTGCTAATATCTCAAAAAGATTTTAGCAAACTTTATTTTTTATAGCTATTTAATATATCCTCTGTAATTTAACTAAATTAATTTTTTATTATTTTCCTTATATAGCATTAAAACAATTAAAGCTAATATTGAAGCAATAGCAACTGTTGAATATACTTGTTTAAAACCATTATTTAATGTATCTTGGAATTCAGTTTCAATTGCTGATCTATTATTTTCAATTTCAGTTAAATAATTTGTTTTTCCAGTTTCAAAAGCACCTGGAACTGCTTCTTTTAATGCTTTCATCTTTTCTAAAGTATCTTCCATTTGCACTTTTCCAGCATTCATCTTATCTATTGTTGCCTTCATAGTTGGGATAGGTGGCATTTTATTTATTGCTTCTGTTAATTGTGTTACAGAATCATTAATCCCAGTAATTCCAGAATCAATACCACCATTTATCTTAGCAATTACTGAAGGTGTCATTTGTGAGAACATATACTCTGCCATCTTCTCTGTATTATCAGTAATTGTTGTAACATCAGAAGATTGTAACATTTCAATAATTTCTTCTGGTAATTGGAAGTTATCACTCTTACTATTCATATCAAATTTTATTGTTTCCATTGAAGCTAAATCTGGTATGTCTATTCCCTTAAGCTTTTCTGCCATAGAAGGATTTTCTTTTAATTCATCTAATTGTGTTGTAAGTTCCTCTGCATATGGAAGCTTAGGAACATGTACTTCATTTGGAATAAGAGTCATTATATTATCTTGTACTGACATTCCAGCATGAGAAATAAATCCTATCATTATTGCAGGGGCAACGGCAGTTCCAATAGAACGAATTAATGAAACAGCTGCTAGTGCTGAATTTGCCTCTTCAACTCTAGTATTATCTAACATCATATAGTTTATTGGAGTTCCCATAGTAAATCCAATTCCTGTTCCTAATAATATTAAACATAATACTACAGAAAATAAACTTGGGTTTGCTGCAGCATAAAATACAATATATAAAGAGCCTAATATAGAAGCAATAAAACCAGTACCTAACACTACTTTAGCTCCATATTTATCAATTAATTTACCTGAGAATGGAGCGCCTATTCCTGCAAATACTCCTAAAATAATAACGAAATATCCTCCACTGCCTGTAGTTATCTTTAATGAGTTTTCTGCAAATTGAGGAACAAAAATCATACCCATAATAATAATTCCAGTAATGAAAGCTATAAAAAATGTAATTATAATCTTAACGTTTTTAAAGTAAGAAATATTTATTACAGGGTCTTCTGCTTTCTTTTCTATTGCTATAAATATTGGAAGTAATACTATAAATACAATTAAGTAAGGATATACAGAAGTACTTAAAAATGTATCTTGAAAGTTAAAGTAATCAATATTTTTAAGTCCATATAAAATTGAAAGTACCATTAAAGTTAATGTTGTAATTCCAAAATAATCAATCCTTTTAACGTCTGCTATTTTTGTGTTAGGAAGAGTTATAATACCTGCTACTATTATAAATATTGTTATTGGGACATTAATATAAAATATAAATTGCCAGTTGTGTTGACCAAAGATGTCAATAATTGCACTACCTGCAGATGCTCCAAAAATATTAGCAATTCCGTAGACACCTCCTACCATTCCAAGAGCAAATCCTCTTTTTTCTTTAGGGAAAGTTGTCCCAAACTCAGCAGTGGCAACTGGAACAATTCCACCTCCACCAATAGCTTGAACAACTCTTGAAATTAGTAATATAGAAAAGCTACCTAGATTTTGTGATAATCCACAGAATAAAGATCCAATACCAAATAAAGATATGCTTATTAAATATATATACTTTCTTCCAAACTTATCAGCTAATTTTCCCATAATAGGAATACTTGCTGCATATGCAAGGGTATAAATTGTAATCATCCAAATTCCAGTATTGTCATTTACCATTAAGTCATTTTGTATTATAGTTCTTGCAGGGGTTACGATTCCCGTATCAATAGCCCCCATAAATATACCTAATAGATATACAACCATAATTAATCCAAAATTCATTTTTTTGTCTTTTACCTTCATAAACTATGCTCCTCTCTTATTTATTCCATATAATTAGTAATATTTTTTGCCATTTTACCTATAATCTTTCTAAAATAATCCTTTTCTTCTTCACTGATTCCTTCAAATAAAATTTTATTCCATTCATCAAATACAGTTCTTATATTATCTATAATAGATGCACCTTTTTCTGTAAGGGAAATAATGTTTTCTCTTTTGTTATAAGGATTTTGTTCTCTCATTATAAAGGCTTTTTCTTCAAGTTTATTTAAAGTCTTAGCTACCATACCTTTATCAATCATAAACTTTTTTGAAATAGTGTCTTGGTTTACATTATCATTCTTTGATAGAAATAAAAGTGTCATTTGTTCCCCAAAAGTTAGGTCAAATTCTTTTAATCTTTTTTCGGTAAAGTTTCGGCAATACCTTAATATAACTGATAAGTTATCCATTCTCACCCTCCATCCCATTCATTTTTCCTTTTATTGTTGTCATTTGCAATAGTTGTCTAATACCACAATTAATGATAATACTTAATTTTATATATTACAATAGCTATTTATCTAAATAAATTTTTTATTTTATTGATAAAATAGGAACCTTTTTTCTATTTATAATTTTATTTATTTTTACTAAAACTTATATTTATTAACTAAAAAAGAGCTAAGCAATTACCTTGCTTAGCTACTCTTTATTACATTAAAATATTCTATTTTTATTTATTAATTATTTTTATTTCAATCTATTATCGCCTCTATTAGCACTTCTTAATCCAACCTCTGTACCATTTCTAAGTCTTGCAATATTATCACGATGTTTAAATATCATGACAATTGTTCCTATAAGCAAAATACCAAAAGCTATAAAACTCTTATTAGAAAATCCCATATAAATTGGTATAACAACTATACTTGTAAAAGTTGCAGTTACAACATAATCAGTAATTATAGTTAAAAGTGCACATAAAATAATTAATCCAACAGCAAATTTCCAATCTAATGCAAGAGTCATCCCCATATAAGAAGCAAAGCCTTTGCCCCCTCTAAACTTTAAATAGAATGGGAAAATATGACCGATAACACATGCTATTCCTGCTACTTCTCCTACATAAGGTAAGTTAACAAAGAACTTTTGTGCTAATAAAACAACTATATATGCTTTTAAAGTATCATGTACAGCTACTATAATCCCAGCTTTCCATCCCATTAAAAGAAGGGTATTAGATGCCCCTAAATTTCCAGTTCCATTCTTAGATACATTAATATTATTTATCTTACCTAAATAATAAGACATACTAGAACTTCCAATTAAATAACCCATTAATATTATTATAAGATATCTCATTAAATTCTCTTACTCCTCACAACAAATCCTTATTCATCTCTTTTCTATTTTTTTAGTTAAAATCCCATAACACCATAGTCTTAATTAAATTTATAATTATAATTTATTTATAATTAATAAGCTAATCCTATGCTTTTACCAATATACTTGTCTTCTTCTATTACCTTTAATAGAAAATCAGCTACATCGGCACGAGAAATACTTTTACCTTTAACAGGCACTTCATCTTCTGCTTCTCTATATAATCCTGTAAATTTACCATCTGTTAAAGACATTGGTCTTGCTAAAGTATAATGAACAGTTCCTTCTTTTAATACCTCATAAGCTCCTGCATGATCCTTTAATGGATTTTTTAGCATTAAACTTATAATTTTTCCTATTATTCCTTTTAGCTCACCATGTACACCAGCTGAAGAAACTTGTGCTATTCTCTTAACTCCTGTTTCATTCATGGCATCTACTATATTCTTTGTAATATCAGTAATAGTTGTTGATGGTTTATTTCCTGGTCCTCCTATACAATTAATAACTGCATCATGAAGAGCCATAGCATTTTTTACATCCTGGTATTTAGTTGCTTGTCCAACTACTACATGTAAGTTCTCTGATTGTATCTTTATAGTTTCTGGATTCCTTACAAAAGCTGTTACTTCCATTCCCTTACCTAAAGCTTGTTCAATTACTTTTTGTCCTGTTCCACCATTAGCTCCAAAAACAATAATTTTCATTTTCTATCACCTTCCTTTATTTTATATATATTTTAAATACTAATTTTAAATCCTAATTAGTTATTGTTATCTTATAATAATTATATAAAAAACACCCTATAGAGTAAACCTTTTTCGAAAGTCTTCTCTTATAAGGTAATCTTTAGACTGAAAGTCCCTAAATATTGCTTCCTTAGATTTAAGAGTAAAAGAAAAAAGAGCCAAGCAATTATCTTGCCCAGCTCCCTCTATTTATCTAGAAAAATTTACGTTCCTTAACTTGGACACTAATCCATCTATCAGTAGTAAATTTATTAATTACCCATTCACCATTAAAACGTCCAAGTCCAGAAGCCTTTTCACCACCAAACATAACGTGTGGCTCGTCATTAATGGATTGGTCATTAACATGAACCATACCTGACTTAATTTGTTTTGCTACTTCCATTCCGTGGTAAAGATCCTTTGTAAATACTGAACCACTTAATCCATAGATAGTATCATTAGCAATATCAATAGCCTCTTCTTCACTTTTAGTTCTTATAACAGATATAACTGGACCAAATACTTCGTTGCAAGCAGTAGGCATATTATTTGTAACATCTGTTAAAATCCATGGATGAACTACTGAGCCTTCTGTCTTTCCTTCTAATGCAACCTTGGCACCTTGCTTAATAGTTTCTTCTACATAGTTTTCAATTTTTTCAATTTGAGAAGAATTTATAATTGGTCCGATAAACACTTCTGGATCAGATGGATTACCAACCTTTAAGCTCTTCACTTTTTTAACTAATGCATCTACGAAATCATCATGTATTTCATCTGGAACTAGAATTCTATTAAGAGCCATACAAACTTGTCCTTGGTGGAATAATGCACCAAAGACAGCTGCATTTACAGCTTTATCAATATCAACATCTTTAAGTACAACCATTGCATTATTACCACCTAATTCTAATGACACATCTTTTAAATGGTATCCAGCAACTTCTCCAACATGTCTACCAACTTCAGTAGAACCAGTGAATGAAATTAAGCTTGGTATTGGGTTAGATACAATACTATCCCCAATTTCTGAACCTTTTCCTACAACTACATTAATGACACCTTTAGGGAATCCAGCTTTATCAAAGAAATCTGCAATCATTAAGCTAGATGCTGGTGTATCTGAAGCTGGCTTTAAAACTACAGTATTACCAAGTGCAATAGCAGGAATTACAGAACGCATTGCTAAAACTAAAGGAACATTCCAAGGTGCTATCACACCAATAACCCCTTTTGGTTCTTTAATAATATGATTCTCTTTGCCAGGTATATTAGAAGGAAGCATAGTACCTTTCATTCTTTCAGGATAACTCATAGCTAACTTGATTATTGAAATACTAGTAAAGAATTCAAAATCACATTTTGCTAAGGAACTTCCACCTTCATCCCTTATTACATCATAAACAGTATCTTTTTCTTCTTCAAAAACTTTTACTAAAGCTTCTAAGTATTTTATTCTCTCAGAAGGAGATGTAGATCTCCAAAGTTTTGATGCTTCGTAAGCCGCTTCATAAGCATCATTAACATCTTGTTCATTAGCTGACTTATAAGTATATAGCACTTCATTAGTATATGGATTTCTATTCTCTAAAGTAGATGAACTGCTACCACTTCTCCACTCTCCATTTATGTATTGTTTTGTGTATTTTTTCATAAAAACCCTCCCTTTGAATATAAAAATTATATTAATCTTTTATCTATAAGTAGTAATTAAGCTGTCATATTTTATTTGTATATAATAATTATATCATATAATTATTATAATTAATAATCATTATTATAAACTAATTACTATAAAAGACTTAACATTAATTTATTTCTAAAATATATTTTAAAATTAAGCTCCTTTTTAACAAAAAAAATAAATCCCAGACTTTGAAAGTCTAGGATTTAAGGTAAAATATTTTTTATGTAACTAAAAAATCTTACACAAAAATTATACTTTAAATCAAAAAAAGTTTTATTAACTATAAATAAGAGAAAATCAAGTATCCCAAAGTAATATGCTGAAAATTATGTTGTATGTTTATATGATAGGTGAATTGTTTTAACACCATATGAAATTACACTACTCTCAAACAAGAACTGACTATCTGTAAGCTTAATATCTGTTTTAACACCATATGAAATTACACTACTCTCAAACAACTGAATTAAAGATATGGATAAATAAATAGTTTTAACACCATATGAAATTACACTACTCTCAAACCTTAAGGAATATAATAACTCATTTTCAAAAGTTTTAACACCATATGAAATTACACTACTCTCAAACATTAATAAAGAGCTTATGATAAGACGAATTGTTTTAACACCATATGAAATTACACTACTCTCAAACATAGGAGTTGTTAATATATGATAACAAAGCGTTTTAACACCATATGAAATTACACTACTCTCAAACGGCTTTTAATAGCTTACTAGTGTACTTTATGTTTTAACACCATATGAAATTACACTACTCTCAAACTTAAAATATTTACAGTTCTATCTAGATAATGTTTTAACACCATATGAAATTACACTACTCTCAAACTTATTAACCCTTATATCAAGTAATTGTTTAGTTTTAACACCATATGAAATTACACTACTCTCAAACACTCCAATTACTGTTTTGTTATCATCTATTGTTTTAACACCATATGAAATTACACTACTCTCAAACAGCATAGAAGATATTGAAAAAATAAAAGATGTTTTAACACCATATGAAATTACACTACTCTCAAACTTGCCTAGAGAACATAAAAGCTTATCTATTGTTTTAACACCATATGAAATTACACTACTCTCAAACTCATCGTTTGCTATAAAATTAAATTCCTCAGTTTTAACACCATATGAAATTACACTACTCTCAAACACATGCTTTCATTTAATTGAATAAGTGAACGTTTTAACACCATATGAAATTACACTACTCTCAAACCCTAATACCAGTTTATTTCGCTATATTCTTGTTTTAACACCATATGAAATTACACTACTCTCAAACTTATGGTTACTGCTGAAATGTTAGCACCTAGTTTTAACACCATATGAAATTACACTACTCTCAAACAAATAAAAAAGGGCATATGCCCTTTTTTTCGTTTTAACACCATATGAAATTACACTACTCTCAAACCCCAAATAAGATTCTCTTCGAATAAACATACCACTACTATATGGGTAATTTCATATGGATATAATTATAAATTTAACTTTTAATTACACACCCATCTTTATCTATTATATATCTTTCTTCTAGAACTTCCAATGTATCTGGAACTTTACATTCCAAAAGTAACAAATGATATTTTTTATAAAATGCCTGTTCATACAAGTATTTTAATTTTTCTTGAGTATAAAATGAATGTACATTAACTAATATAAACACTTTAGTTCCCAAAATACTACTATGCAGATTCATATAATCAATTATTTTCTCTAATGAATTTGTAGATTCTATATTGAATTTCAAATTCATAAGTTTTAAAAACTCTTTTATTTCTATTTCATCATCATATTCTAAATTATAATCAAAATCTTCTATAAGATAGTCTACTACTTCACTAACTTTAGGATATAATTCTGTCCACCTTATATATAAATCTGTTTTAGTTGTATTATTTTTTATATCATCATATAGCTTTCCTAATATTCTCTTATTATTTATGTCAATATTAAAAGGATTTAATATAATTTCACTATATCTTTTAATTTCAATTGGGGTATTGTTCTTAGATAATACCCATTGCCCTTCATTACCAATAATCTGATTGTGTAACTCATTTATCATACTTTCAAATATATCTGGAGATTCAATTATTATATTTATTACCTTACTTTCTGAAAGTTCAATTTGAAAGAAAAAATCTGGGTGAACTAATTTCATAATATCACTATCCTTTCATCAGTATCTAATACATCTGATGAATAATCACCAACTATAAGCTCCATTTTAGAAAACTGCTTTTCTGTTAATGTTAATATTTGAACTAAACCTTTTTTAGGCTTATTCTTTTTAATATTTTTTATAATCGCTTCTGAAACTGTTGTATTTAATGCAAGTTTACAATATATAGACTCTTGCATCATTAAAAATCCACTTTTAACTAAGTATTTTCTGAACCTTGTATATTCTCTTAAATCTTCTGAAAGAGTTACAGGTAAATCAAACATTACAATTATTCTCATATATCTATAACTCATTCCTATAAAACCTTATAAGTGAAACATCATTTTCATTTATTGCTTCAAATACACTTCTACAATAAATTTTTATTGCATTATTGATATAATTCTTCTTTCCATCAATAAATACTTCTTCATTTAATAAATTTACAAGGCTAATCTTTTCTTCGTGTTCGAACTTCTGTGGATTCATTTTATATACACATCTATCTACTAATATTCTAAATGGCTCCATTAAATCAGAACCTAAATTAAATTGATTAAACATGTTATCATGAAATAAACCAATTTGTGTTATATAACCATTAGCTGTGATTTCTCTATTAAAAGCTGATAGTAAAATACTGTATCCATAATTTAAAGCTGAATTTATTGGATGTTCTAATGTTCTTGAAAAATCCATTCCAAATACAGCATTAAAATATACCTTTGCAGCATGACCTTCTCTATTAGTTATATCCCCTATATGAATATCAACTATATATTCTTCTAAAAGATTTGCTTCACTCTTGTTTAAGTCCTCCATAAAAATCTTTTGATTTCTAATCTTTTCTGTTACAATCTCTGTCCATACAAATGCTTTTAATTGACTAGACCACTCCATCTGCTTTTTTACCTTTAAACTTGTATCGTGGCTTCCATAATATCCAATTAGTTCGGAAGATGGATTCCTCTTCTCATCACAAAATATTACTTTTATTTTTCTTTTAGTCAGTTCGCATAGTAAGTAGGATGTAAGTGATACTGATGTTGATTCTATAAGTAGTAACGAAACTTCACTTAAATGAATTTTAGTAATTTCATTTTGTCTAACTATAATATAATCCATTTTATAATCCAACTTAGCACTATTAGAAATTACTACAACTCTCCAACTCAAATCTTAAGCAGGTCTACTTCCTGCTTGAATAAACCAGTTATAGATTGATTAATTAATTTAACTGAT
Organism: Clostridium sp.; assembly: GCF_021443865.1. Classification (GTDB taxonomy): domain Bacteria; phylum Bacillota; class Clostridia; order Clostridiales; family Clostridiaceae; genus Clostridium. Next base: position 47,049 of record NZ_JABUTB010000015.1, on the reverse strand, counting down.
TCATTATTTGTAATAGTTTTATTAATTTGCATCTTACCTGCTATAGTTGCACCACCTATTAATTTTAAATTTGCAGTAATAGGTTTACATCTCATTAAATTTAATATTTCATTTAATGTAATACATTGTTCTTCTAATGATAATTTCATAAATACCTTTCTTCCATCTTCTAGCTTTTTAACTTGGCTACCAGGTCTATATTTATAAATTGTTTCCTTTTGTTTTTCTAAGAATAAATCATATATTTTTAGATTTTCTTCACAAGTAATTCCTTCTGCATCAGATATTTTAAGTAATACCTTTTTATCTACTCTTTCAGTATTTCTATTAATATATTTTTCAATTCTTTTTAAGTATATCTGCTCATTATATGGAATGCATAATTGTACTGCACATTGTAGAATTAATTGTGTCCCAGTACTACCTCTTAAATTCATTAGAAATTTATTCACTACAATAAGTGAATCCTTTTTTATTTTAGGTATTAATATCTTTGGATTTTTCAAATTATATACTTCTGCTAAATACTCTTCATGTTTATTTCTATTGCACTCTAGTTCTTTTACCTTATGCAAATGAACTGCTTCTATTGATCTAATCTTTTCACCCTTTTTACCAATAGATTCTACTAATGAAAAATATGCTGGTGTTAAGCTCTTATACCCACCATACTTATTTACATCCATACCTTTCTTTATCGGAACTGTTGCATTTTGATCTGCACCTACTATTTGTAAATTAAATAATTGTCCTTTATTCGTAGTAGCATATCTTGTATATTGAATATCATTTTTTCTAAATTGCTTTTTAATAATCTCTATAGTTCCTTCATTTCCTTTTTTCCAAATAACTTTATCATCTTTAACTAAATCAAAATTAAACATTTGATTTAAACTATAATTTTTTTTGTGCCTATTATTTTTTAACCATATTAGAGGATTGCTAGTAAACTTTTCATGATATACATTTCCAACAACTATATTTAAATATGCATCTTTCGCATGATGTAAATCATTTAAACTTCTTACCTTTACAGCATCTAAGGTTTTATGTCTAAAATCAGATACAGATTTTGCTTTTACATAAACTACTTCTGAGTCTTTATATAAACTTTTAAACAAGTTTGCTACAACCTTAGTTGATTGTCTTGTTTCTACTAGTTGCCTATTTATGAATCTAGCTAACTCTTCATCAGTTAAAGGAGTTTTTCTCATTAACCTGTTGTATTTTTCTTCTGAAATGAAGCCTTTTCTTCTAAGTTCTTTCCAGAATTTCTTCATTTTATTTTGAATCTCAATTGATATTACATCATTATTTTTAGTTGCATTTATAGTTTTTTTAACCAAGACTAAATTATCTAAACTATCATCCTTTGTTAAGGATTGAGGATATATATGATCTCTATCATATATTGTTGTATCTGATAGCTCTGAAAGTGCTATGGAATCCCCTGAATACATACAGCGCCCCATTTGAGTGTAATATAAATAAAGTTTAATGCTTCTAAAATCACTATCTGTTTTTATTTCTAGTTCAGTTTTCCAGTCTCGTTCTTCATCTTTACATTTAGAATATAGTTCTATTAATTGAGTTTTTCTTGATTGTGTTCTATTTGACTCTTGATGCTCTCTTGCAACTTCAACAAATATTTTTTTAGGCTCTTTTCCCATTATTTTTTTGATTTCTTCTGCAATTTGTATTACTTGCCAAACTGCTCTTTTTATCTTAGGCGAAATATATAAATCATTAACTATTGAATCATAAGAAATTTCTTTTATTTCTATATTTATATTGTTGTTTATTTTATCTATTTCACTCATAAAAGTATATCTTTGACTTAAAAGTTGCATTAAGTTTTCATTTGTTTTTCTTAAGGCTTGAAGAATTGTAAAACACTCACCTGTTTGAGTATCAATACCTTCTACTTCCATTAAAAATTCCCTTGAAAAAGCTCCCCAACCATCGTATTTTAATTTAACAAGCTTCTTTAACTTATTATCATCAATTTTTGTTTTATCATAGTTCTTCCTAATAACTCTTTTAAGCATTGGAATATCTGCTCTGTATAAACTTATATAAAGGATTAAATTCTCAACCATTGCTCTATCTTCAATTGTATTTATTGCTCTTTCAAAAACATTTTCCATTTCAATATAAGATTTTAATGAGCTCTTAAAATCTTTATCAAATCCTGTTAATTCCTCTTTTTCAAACCTATATCCCTCTGATTTCAAAAAGTCAGATACCATTTTTGCAGTGACTCTTTTATTAGTCTTAAATATCTTTTCAAATAAATCGTACTTTAAATCAATTGGTAAATATTCGCCTTTAACTTTAATATTATTTATTTCATTCCATACCTCGTATTCACTATAAATTAATGAACATTTAGGCAATACATCCTTACCAACTAAATAAGTACACTTATTGGTCATTCTTCTTATAAATAAATTAGCTGATTCATCTATATCAACTTTTTTATCAAAATTCCAAGGTGTTATTTTCCCCTCTTCTTTTCTAACCATCCAAGCATTTCTACCATGATAAGTATTTATTGGTCCTACATAGTAAGGAATTTTAAATTCTAATAAACTTAATATTTTATCTGAAACTGATATACCGTCATTATCTTTATCTGATAGAAATGTTAAATATTTATTTGCATGTTCAAGTATTTTTTTTAGTTCCATATAGTTTACCTGGTATGGAATTACACCATTACTTTTTGTAACTTGAAGTGGCATAAATGAATTACTTGCTAATCTTTCCTCTATTATATATATATCTTCATTTTCACCATTAACTTCTTTAATTTTCTTAATTATGCTACTTACATTTTTATAGAAGTCCTCTTTAGAACACTTTTTAAGTGATTTTTTCTTATTGTTTTTCTCCATAAAACCTATATATGAAGAATAGTTATCTTTTTCACCTTTTTTGAAAAATTTAACATATACATCTTTATCATACGCTTTTATTACTTTTTTTAACAATGCAAGGTCTTCTTTATGTTCCTCAAAAACCCTCACCTTAGCTGATGATAAAAACATGTTTTTTTCATTATTATCACATTTTAAAATATCTACTAATATAGCCCAATCATAAATGCTTTTTATCACATCTAATGTATTACACCTATCTTGTAAATCATCCTCTAAAATTATTCTTAGATTATCATATGAACCTTCTTCAAATGATATACTAGGCTTTTCAATATCATCTAATTTATCATCATTAAATACATCAACTAACTTTACTTTAGAACCAGAAATTAAACCTATAATTGCTTTTAATTGCTTATCTGATTTAGAGCAATTTAATAAAGTTGCTATTTTATTATTTTTATCTTTTTTAGTTAAACTTTTATTTTTTATAACTTGCTCTAATTCTTTTTTATAATTACATAATAGCTCTATATTTAACTCTTCATTTAAACATTCCTTAAAGTTTTCAAATGCTGTATCAAATGACATTGTATTTTCTATTGAACCTGTAAAAAGAAAATGTCCTCTATTTTTTAGAATATGATGTATTGCTAAATAAACCAATCTTACATCAAACTCTCTATCCCCTTCTAATAATGCTTTTCTTAAATGATATATGGTTTTAAACTCTTTATAAAATTGATCATCTGTATATCCATTATCATTAAATAAAGAATACTTTTCATCAAAGCTCTTGTCTTCTTTAAATAAAGCACTTTCATTCAATCTTTGGTAAAACCCCATATCAACTTTAGAAATTTCCTCAGCAAATAACTCCTGGAGTAATTCTAACCTCCATCTTCTACGTTTAACTCTTCTACTATTGCCTCTAAATACTCTTCTATCCTCTGCTGTACTAGCTTCATCAAATAATCTACTACCCCACATAGATTTACCATTAAACTTTAGCACTTTATATTCATCATTTGTAACTGCATAACCAACAGATTCAGTACCAATATCTAAACCTAAAAAATAATCATCCTTTATACCCTTTCCCATAAAAACACTCCCTTTTGCAAAAAACTATTGACTTTCCATAAATTAACTATTATTATAAAAGTATCTCAATTGTTTAACACCATATGAGATTACACTACGAGTTCAAATAAAAATTTATTCAAATCGTCTTCGGACCTCCACTGTGTGGAACACAAACTTGCATACGCAAGTTTTTTTATTTACATAAAATGTAAATATGTAATTACATTATATATTTACTTACATATTTTAACAACATTTATTTTAATTTTGCTCTTATTTTTTATAAATTAATCATTTTAATTACAGGTTTATATCTTACTCCAAACTTATACTCTTAATATAAATTTCTTAATAGTTCTAATAGGTTCTCCTTCATAAATATGTTTAAGCAATATTTATTTCCCTATAATTTTCATCATAAATTACAACTACAAAAAAGAGCCAAGCAATTATCTTGCCTAGCTCCTCTATTTATTTTACTTTAGCTTTATTCAAGTTCTATATTTCTTATTTTATTATAAAACTCCTCTGAAACTTCAATTTCTTCTAAATTAATCTTATCTGGATTTGTTGTTAAAGGAAATTCCATTATCCAAATGTTTCCCTCAATTAATATTGGTTCTGTAATTGAACTACTTGGATCTTTCTCATTTACCTCTTCAAGCTCTTTAAATTTTGTAAGAACTAGAATTCTTCTGCAGTATTCTTCTGTTTCAGTAAATATATTAAAAAAACTATTATAATTTTCAAAGAAGCTAGTTGATGTTACAACTTTTAAATTCAATCCTAATTCCTTTGCAATATCACTTATCTTAATTAATTTTTCTTTCATCTTATTATCCTCTTTAAATTATTACATTAAATATACTTATTTTTTGACTTTACTTCTATATTCATAATTAAACTCATAATATTTTAACTATTTAATTATATCATATTTATTATTT
>NZ_JABUTB010000015.1:26240-41646 GCF_021443865.1 Clostridium sp. | reverse complement strand
GTTCCTGTTCCACAATAAAGGTCAAATACAACCTTATCCTTTGATTCTCCTAAGTAATCTCTAACTATACTGTATAGGCTTTCTGCTCCCTTAGTATTAGTTTGGAAGAATGAGAAAGGAGATATTTTAAATTGTAATCCTAAAAGATTTTCTGTTATATAATCTTTTCCAAATAATAAATTAACCTTTTCTGGTACTACTGCATCTGAAAATGAATTATTTTCTGTATGTAAAACTGATACTAAATTACCTTTATAATTTTGATTTTTTAATATCTCTACATATTCAGATAAATCAAAGTCTATTTGAGTTGTAGTTACTAGGTTAACCATTAATTCACCAGTGTTAATTGCTTTTCTAATAACTAGGTGTCTCAAATATCCTTCTCTTTTCATAACTCTATAATAAGGTAAGCCTTTAGCTCTAAAATAATCTACAGTAACCTTAATTAAAGTTCTAAAATCTTCATCTACTATTAAGCATTTATCTACTGTAATAATTCCAAAGGATTTCCCCTTCATATGCATTCCAAGAGTTAGTTCTCCACCTTTTTCAAAATCTCCAAAGGTAAATTCCATCTTATTTCTGTATTCCCATTGTTCCTTGCTTCCTACAATTCCCTTGTAGTTGTTAAGTGGTAAATTAGCTTCTTCAAATAAAGCTTTAAATTCTTCGCTTAATAATTCTAATTGTTTTTCGTAAGTTAAATTTTGTGATGTACATCCACCACAAATTCCAAAATGCTCACAAGATGGACTTATTTCATAATCTGCTCTTTCATCCACTGAAGTAAGCTTTAATTCTGCAAAGGCTTCTCTTTTCTTTTTAACTCTACCAGTTACAGTTTGACCTGGAAAAGCACCCTTTACATATATTTTTTTACCTTCTAAGCTTCCAATCCCTGTTGATGGAAACTCTGTTTTATCTATTTTTACTTGAATAGTACTTCCTTTTCTCATGTTAACTCCTAAGTAAAATTATTTTAACATTGTCTTTCTTCCAATAGTATCATTTAATTTAGTTGATGCACAAATTGGTCCATATATTACATTTACTATTACGTACATAATTAAGAACATAGGCTCTCTTGATGCGATATAAAAACCAAATAATTTTAATATTAAATCTGTTACTATTAATAATAGTAATGCTAGTGAAATACTTATAATTTGATCTATTACTCCAGCTAAAATTCTTTTAAGGAACCTTGATACTTTACTATCCTCTTCACCTTTTGTTTTCTCAATTACTTCTTCTATTGATTTATTTTCTTCCATAACTTCTTTTATTACTTCTTCGTTGTTTAATTTATTATTGTCCAAATTTGCATCCTCCTAAATAAAATTAATTTTTGAAATTATATGTTTTGGAATCTATTTTGTATAATAAAAAGTCATCCTTAATTATTATTGTTTCAACTAATCCGTTTAAATTAGTTTCTATAGTTCCATCAGCATCATTATTTTTAACTATATCTTTTATTTTTTCGTTTATTTCAGAGTAATCTCTATCAACATTATTAGTCATAGCTTCTGAAAAAATTGCTATTGAAGTTTCCTTTAAATCAAATTTATCTTCTTCTTTAATTTGATCTAAATCTAACTTAAATCCCATTTTCATATTTAAGGTTCCAGTTGCCATATCTGTACCATATGTTTTAAAACCATAATACATACTTTCCATTCTGTTTGGTTCTGGATTTAAATTATCAGAATAAACGTATTTCTCATTTACACTTTGATTATTTTCTTCTTTAATTTTTTCTTCTTTTGTATACTCTAATCCATAGAAGTTAGCTGCTTCCTCAATTCTAGATGTTATTTCATCATTTAATTGAGTTACCTCTTCTATAGTGTAATCATTTGCCCATACTCCTTCGCCTATAAAAGCTTTTTCTTTTTTGTCACTTTCGGCATTTTCCTCTACTGTTATTTCACTTTTTTCATTCTTGGAATCTGGACTGCATGCTACTAAAGAAACAATAGTTACCCCACTTAAAATTGCTATTAATATTTTTTTAATCATAATATCCTCCTTAGGATGCATCCTTTGTAAATCTTATTTTTTTATTTTTTCCTAAATTCATCTTATTATATCACTAAAGACTTTATATTAAAAGTGTTTGACACCTATCTGACATATTACCATAGAAGAAAGTAAATATATCAAATGCTTATTTTATCCTTTATTTTTTCAAAGGTTTTATCTCCTATACCATCAACATTTTTAATATCTTCTATTGATTTAAAGCCTCCATTTTTTTCTCTATAATCTATTATGCTTTGAGCCTTTACAGCACCTACTCCATTTATTTTTTGTAAATCACTTAAAGATGCAGAATTAATATTTATGATTCCGTCATTAGAAGTATTGACTTCACTGTTTATTACAGCTCCATTAGTAACACTATCATTATCAGGAATAACTATAAGTTGATTATCTCTTAACTTATCTGCTCTATTGATTTTATTTATATTAGCTTTTTCTGTTAATCCTCCAGCAATGTCAATTAAATCTCTTATTATACTTCCCTCTTGGATTTCATATACATCAGGCTTCTTAACTTCCCCTTTAATTTCTACCAATATCTTATTCTTATTTGGAATAACTACATTACTTCCACTAGACTGAATGTATTCTTCCTCTAAATTATTTTCTTTTTCTTCATCTTCTACAAATATATTTTTCATATACTCATCTTTAAATACCTTTGATTTATTTTTCCCATATAAATAAAAAGATGTAATGATGCAAAATAAAGATAAAATAATTAATATACAATTTCTTAAATTAAATATACTCTTTACCTTTTGGTCCATTTTTCCCTCCAATTAAATAATTATTCCTTATAATTATTAACTAATTTTAAAAAAACTAACTGTTTTTACTTAATTATTTATAAATTATAGAAAGATTCTATTTTTTTTGATAAAATATTTTTGTCTATATGAAATAGTTAATGTGGGAGATTTATTATGAAAAATTTATTAAGAAAATTTCTTCTATCCACTTTATTGATAAGTAGTGTCTTTACTAGCTTTAATTTAGTGAAAGCTAGTGCTACTGAATTACCTCCTGTTTATTCAGAAGGTGCAGTTTTAATGGATGGAAGAACGGGGAAAATACTTTATGCAAAAAATGAACATAATCAATACGAGCCTGCCTCAACAACTAAAGTAATGACAGCATTAGTTGTTCTTGAGAAGGTTAAATTAACTGATAAAGTTACTATAGGGGAAAACCCTCCTTTAGTTGATGGTTCTGCAATTGGTATTCAAAAAGGGGAAGTATATACTGTTGAAGAGCTTATGCTTGGGCTTTTATTAGAATCAGGGAATGATTGTGCTGAAGCATTAGCTGAATATGTTGCTGGTTCTAATGAAGAATTTGCTAAGCTAATGAATGATAAAGCAAAAGAACTTGGAGCTTTAAATACAAACTTTAAAAATCCTAGTGGTCTTCATGAAGATGGACATGTAACAACTGCTTATGATTTAGCTCTTATAATGAAAGCTGCTGCACATAATGATGAATTTGTAAGAATTGCTAAAACTGAATATTATAAATACGTAAATCAACCTTTTTCTGATGGTAGTGAAAAATGGGCAACCAATAGAAATCAATTATTCAATGAGTATAGTCCTTATTTTTATGATAATGCATATTGTGGAAAGAATGGATATACGCCTGAAGCTAATCATGCCTATACTGCTGCTGCAGTAAAAGATGATCAAATGATGATAGGAGCATTTATAAATGCTGTAGATAAAGATAACTTTTATACTAATATAGGTCCATTATTTGATTATGGTTTTGATAATTTTGAAACAGTAAAGCTAATTAGTGAAAATCAACAATTAGATAGCTACAAAATTAATGATACTATAACTCTTCCTTTATTAGCTAAAAGTGACTTTTATTATACTAAATCTAAGGCTGAAGAAGCACCTAAATATACAATTGAATATGATAAAATTGATATAAGTAAACAAGATATTAATGTAAATGATACATTGTTTAAGGCTAAAATTAACATTGCTGGAGAAACTGTTTCTACAATAGATTTAATAAGTGGAGCTGATCGAGAGTATACTAGTGAAATTGTTTTAAAAGAAACTCTTTCAGATTTTCTTAAGAAGCCAAGCAATATAGTTTATGCTTTGATTTTATTATTTATTTCCCTTATATTACTAAGGGTTGTATTACTATCTATTAAAAGAAAAAGGATAAGAAGAAACCGTCCTAGATTTAATAGATAATAAAAAGGAGCTGTATAGCTCCTTTTTATTATCTAATTTTATTAATTAAATTTTCTATATCCTTAGGTAAGCTTGCTCTTAAGGTTAAAGGATTCTTGGTTCTTGGGGATTTAAAATCTAATCCATAAGCATGAAGTGCTTGCCTTGTTATAATTTCATTATCTTCTTCATTTCCATATAAGGTATCTCCCCAAATAGGATGCCCTAATGAGCTTAAATGAACTCTAATTTGATGGGTTCTTCCTGTTTCTAGTAAACATTCTACTAAGTCAGAGTCTTTAAATCTTTCTATAACCTTATAATGTGTTATACTTCTTTGCCCTCTATCATCAATAACTCTTCTTATAGTACCTTCTTCCTCTGGTCTATAAATAGGTAAATCTATAGTTCCTTCTATATTTTCCATATGACCATGTACTACAGCTAAATATCTTTTTTCAACATTATTTAAGCTCATTTCCTTAGATAATTCCATATGTGCGTATTGATTTTTAGCAATTATTATTAATCCTGAAGTATCCATATCTAGTCTACTTACTAATCTAACTATGCATTTTTGATTACTTTCTTTAAAGTAATACATTAAAGCATTTGCTAAAGTACCACTTTGATGCCTTTTAGTTGGATGTACTACCATATTAGGTTCCTTATTTACTACTATTATATCTTCATCTTCATAAATGATATCTATAGGAATATTTTCTGGATCTATGTTTTGTGTTTCATCCTTCATTAAATTAATTAATATACTATCATTACCCTTTAAAATATAATTCATTTTAACAGCTTTATTATTAGCAAATATTCTCTTGTCTATAGAAGCTCCTCTAATTAATCTTGAAGAAAGTCCAAGTTCTTCTTTTAAATATTCTCTTATTTTTCTTCCTTGGTACTCTTTAGGAACTACTTTTTTAATAGTACTCATATACTCCTCCAAATTAAATGTAAAATGTAAAATTACTGAAGATAGATTTTAGGAGCTGTCATAAACAGCTCCTAAGTTAAATGTAGAATTATTGATGTAATTTGTTCTAAATTACTAAAAATTTATTTAGAAACTCCTATAGGAGTTTCATCTTCAATTCTACATTTTTCATTTTTCATTCTTAATTAAATAAGTTGTAATCTTCTCCTAGAAGTATTACTGCATCATATTTCTTATATTCTGAGATGCTTATCTTCTCAGACTTATTTATATCTGTATCACTCTTTAATAGCTCTTTTAATTCTTTATTATCTGTTTGTATTGTACTTTTAGAAACTTCAGTAGTATTACCAACTTCAATATTTACATAACCTAATGATTGAAGCTTATCTCTAGCAGTAGAAGCTAAACCATTTATTTTAGTTCCATTTAAAACTAAAATGTCTAATTCATCTCTTTTTATAGATGTGATACTATCTACTTCTGATGGATTATCAGCATTTAAAGCATTTATTAATTCCATATTATCTTCTTTATAAGAAACTAAAAATTCTTGACCATAGATATTTTCTGGCACACCTTGAAGTGTTGTCATAATTATATCAGATGAATTTAATCTTATTACCTTCATTCCTAATGAAATTAATTTGTTAGCTGGAATATTAGTATCAACATTATCACTAATAACTTTAAGTATATTTGGAGCCTTAAATACTATACTAGGACTTAAAACCTTTTTTAGTAACTTGTTCATAAGTAATTGTTGATTTTTAATTCTATCTAAATCACCATTTACAAATCCTGAACCATCATTATTTTGTCTCCATCTAAAAAACTCTTCAGCTTTTTTCCCATCTAAATGTACTGTTTCTCCAGCAGTAAAGTTTATATGAAGATCTTGTTCTTCGTCATCATAAAACATATCCTGTTCTATTGTCATATCTACTCCACCAAGAGCATCAACAACACTTCTAAATGCATTATAATCCACTTCTACAATATAATTAATATCTATATCTAATAATGATTCAACATGAGTAGTTATTTCTTCTTCTCCACCTAAAGCATATGCTGAATTGATTTTCCAATATCTTTGATACTCTCCTGTATCTAAATACGCATCTACTTCAATCATAGTATCTCTTGGCACCGAAACTAAATGAACCTTCTTAGTGTTAGGATTATAGTTAAATACCATTATGGTATCACTTCTTCTGATGGACTTATTGGCTTGATTATCAGTATCTCCCACATCCATACCTAAAATTAAGATATTAATTGAATCCTTTGAAGATGATGGTGCTATTCCATTTCCTAGTTTATTTGTTTTCAATCCTGAAATAAAAGAATATGCATATATCACTCCAGCAAATATAAAAATGAACATAAGAGTAATTATAGAAAATAATATTCTCTTTCTTCTTCTTTTTCTCTTTTTAGCTTCAATTGCTTTTCTTCTTTTTATTCTTTCTTCTCTAGTAAGTTGTCTTTTTTCTCTACTTCCAACATCTTCCCTAATATTACCCATCATTAATTCCCCTTTAAATAATTACTTATGCAGCAATAAATAATTTCTTGCCTTAATACTATTTATATCAATAGCAACACCCTTATTTAACAAGTACTTTATAGTATGATTTAAACCTTGAAGAACACCATTATCTAAATCTTTAAAGGTTTCTCTTCTTAGATTATCCACACCTGGAAAATTTCTATTCGGTTCTATCATATCTGCCATATAGATTACTTTATCTAATTTACTCATATTTTCTTTACCAGTAGTATGCCATCTCATAGCACTTAAAATTTCTTCGTCTTCTATTCCAAAAACATCTTTAGCAACTATAGGACCAACCATACTATGCCAAAGCTCTTGATTATTTTCTTCATCATAAGATAGCTCTATATTATTTTCCTCTAAAATATCCTTTAATTCATAAATTGTCATATTTTTAGCTATATCATGTGCTAAAGCAGCAATTTCTGCTTTCTTTTCATCTACCTCGTTAATTTTGGCTAATCTTATGGCTGTGTCAACTACCCCTAATACGTGAATATATCTATTCTCAATTAAGTTATTTTTAAGGTAGACTTTCATTTCGTCTGTACTAATCATAATTCTCTCCTTAAATATCACTTTTATTAGAGCTTAATATTGTTACAATAATTATATATATTATTCTCTTTAATAAAATTTAAAACCTCTTTAGAAAGAAAAAAGTCAACTCTTTTGCCTTTCTCTATTCTTTCTCTAATCATAGAGGATGAAATTTCTAAGTCTATTATATCTAAAAATTTTATACTTGTGTTAAACTTCATTTCAATTTTATCTTTTTGAATTATTAAGTTTTTCTTACTGTAACCAGGTCTATTAAATACTACTAACTTTGAAAGCTTAAATATCTCTTCTGGTTTCTTCCACTTTTCAATATCCATAAGACAATCAGCACCTGTAATGAAATATAATTCATTCTCCTCTGACTTAAACTTTTCTAAGGTTTCATAAGTATAGCTATATCCTGTTTTATGAATTTCGTAATTGCTTATTTCAAAATCCTCATAATTTTTAATAGCTTCACAAACCATATTATACCTTAAGGAAGCCTCTAATACCTCATTATTCTTTTTATGAGGTGGGCTTCCTGCTGGCATAAATATTATTTTATCTAAGTTTAATTGGTTTTTAGCCTCATATGCTATATACAAATGTGCTAAATGAATAGGATTAAAGGTTCCTCCTAATATACCAATTTTACTCATATTATTTACCTAGGTAATTCTATCTTAGGTTTTTTTGAGGATTTTTTATATAAAACTATTTTACTACCAATTGCTTGAATACCTTCGCAATTAATCTTTTCACATATTTCATTTGATGCTTCTCTAGCAGCTAAGCCACTATTTTCTAGCACCTTTATCTTAATTAATTCTCTTGCTTCTAAAGCTTCTTCTAATTGATTTAAGAAAGCTTCTTCTATTCCATTCTTTCCTATTTGAAATATAGGATCCATATTATTTGCAAGGCCTCTTAAATAAGCTCTTTGTTTCCCTGTTATCATCTTATTCCTCCTAAATTATAGTACATATTCAAATTCAAAATCATTAAGTCTTACTACATCGCCATCTTCAATTCCCATTTCTCTAAGGGTATCAAATACTCCCTTATTTCTTAATACTTTATGGAAATATCTTAATGAATCAGCATCATGTATATTAACTGAGTTTAATAATCTATCTACAAACGATCCATAAACTACATATATTTTATTTCCTTCTTCACCATCTTCAATAGAAACATCGTAAGTGAATCTCTTTTCTTCTTGAACATATCTTTCTTCTTCACTAATTTCTAATTCTGTTATTGGAATTTCTGAAAGCATTCTTCCTGCTTCTTTAATAATTGTATCTACTCCAGCTTTAGTAGCAGCTGACATCTTAAATACTTTATCAAAGCCTAATTCATTTACCTTTTTCTTAAATTCTTCATAAACTTCTTCGTCGTAAAGCATATCTGCCTTATTTGCCACAACTATTTGTGGTCTATCCCAAAGTTTAACTGAATACTTTTTAAGTTCTTCATTTATTTTAACAAAATCATCAAAAGGATCTCTTCCTTCAATTCCTGATATATCAACTACATGTATTAATAGTCTAGTTCTTTCTATATGTCTTAAGAATTCTAAACCTAAACCAACACCTTCTGCAGCTCCTTCTATTATTCCTGGAATATCTGCCATAACAAAGGCATTGATTCCTTCTGCTTTAACTACACCTAAATTTGGCTTTAATGTAGTAAAGTGATAGTTTGCTATCTTTGGTTTAGCTGCTGTAACTGTTGAAAGGAATGTTGACTTTCCTACATTTGGGAAACCTACTAATCCTACATCTGCTAATAATTTAAGTTCTAATGTAATCCATCTTTCTTCTCCAGGCATACCAGGTTCAGCAAAATGAGGTGCTTGCCTAGTAGGTGTACAGAACTTACAATTTCCTTTTCCACCTTTTCCACCTTTTGCGATTACAAAAGTATCATCCTTATGAGAAAGATCTGCTATAATCTTATTAGTTTCAAAATCTCTAACAATTGTTCCCATAGGAACTTTTATATGTAAATCGTCTCCGTCTTTTCCATAACACTTAGAGCCTTCACCTTTTCCACCAGCTTCAGCCACAAACTTCTTTTTATATTTAAAGTCTAAAAGTGTAGTTAAACCCGGGTCAACTTCAAATATAATACTTCCACCTTTTCCACCGTCTCCTCCATCAGGACCACCTAGTGGAATATATTTTTCTCTTCTAAAGGATACACATCCATTTCCTCCGTCTCCAGACTTAAGGAATATTTTCGCCTTATCTATAAACATAAAATCACCTATCTTTCATAAAATATTCTAACCCTATTTTTATTATTTCAATCTTCTTAAGGTTTATTATAACATATTGTTTTCTAATTCTTATATAATACTCAAATGGACAATTGACAGTGTACAATGGGCAAGCTTATTCATTGTCAATTGCCCACTCTTGCTGTTTTATAAAATAAAGCACCCTAAGCTAGGGTGCTTTATAAAAATAATATTATTCTGCTATTTCTTCAAGATTTACTGGGTAAATACTAACTTTTTTCTTATCTCTACCCATTCTTTCAAATCTAACGATTCCGTCTTCTTTAGCAAATAGAGTGTCATCTCCACCCTTACCAACATTAGTTCCTGGGTGAATCTTTGTTCCTCTTTGTCTAACTAAGATGTTACCAGCTAAAACGAATTCTCCGTCAGCAGATTTAACGCCTAATCTCTTAGATTCTGAATCTCTACCATTCTTTGAGCTACCTACCCCTTTTTTGTGGGCAAATAATTGAAGGTTCATCATTAACATACTATTACACCTCCTCTTTAAATAATCTTATATATTCGCTATACTTATTATTTCCAAATTGTAATTTAATAGATTCCATCAAGCTTTCTATACTTTTTTCAAAAGTTAAAAGTAATACTTGAGTTTTCTCTATTTCTTGGTTTTCAAGATTTGATAAATTTATATGTAAAAATCCATCATTGATACTATACTTAACTTTAAGCTTTAATACCTCTTCAATGCCTATTATAACACTTTGAGATAATACAGAAACTGAATTGCAAATTAAATCATATGCATCTCCACTTTTCTCTATTTCAGCCTTAGATAAAGCATGACCTTCTATCTTAAATCCAAGTCTTAAATTTTCTTTTTCATAAATCTTAACTTTAATCATGATAATTAAGCTTCGATTTTTTCAATTACTAACTTAGTGTATGGTTGTCTGTGACCAGTTTTCTTTCTGTAGTCTTTTTTAGCCTTATACTTGAAAACTGTTATTTTCTTAGCTTTACCTTGAGATAAAACCTTAGCTACAACCTTAGCACCTTCTACAACTGGTGTACCAACTTTTAAAGCATCACCATTTGAAACTGCTAATACTTCTGTTAATTCAACTGTTGAGTCAACTTCAGCGTTAAGTTTTTCAACGAATATTACGTCTCCTTCTTGAACTCTGTATTGTTTTCCTCCTGTAGATAATACTGCGTACATTAAAAACACCTCCTCTTATTACGGTTTCGCCAACCGAGGTACAAAGTTTCAAACTTTGTTTATATAAAAACCTCTTATGCGCGGTTTAACAAATGCTATTTTACCACACTATTATGTAGATTGTAAAGCAATTTATTCATATTTTTCATAAGCTTTCACAAGATAATTTTTTACATTTTCCTTTTGACTATTAAATATTAAAGGTTCAATTTTATAACCCTCAATTCCATCTACAAAATTCAAATAAATTTCATTATCTAATGAACTTATATTTGATAAAAATGAAAATTCATCTCCTCTAACTATATCTTCATAATTTTTATCTAATTGGATATAAAAAGAATTTATTGAATTTTCCTCTTGTGCTTTAATCACTTCGTTTTTAATTAATTTTTCTATATATGATAGCTTTAATACAAAGCCTTCCTTGTGGCATCTTTTGCAGCCTTCTTCTAAATATTCATATATAGACTTTCCTCTTCTCTTTCTAGCAATTTGAACTAAATCTAGTTCTGTAAATGGAAACACCTTAACATTTCCCTTATCTGCTTTTAAAGAATTTTTTAAAGCTTCCATAACTAAAGCCTTTTGCGAATAATCTCTCATATCTATAAAATCTATAACTATTATTCCAGCTAAATTTCTAAGTCTAATTTGCCTTCCAATTTCATAAGCAGCTTCTAAATTAGTTTCAAGTATAGTCTTATCAAAGCTTCTTCCCTTAATGTTTTTAGAAGAATTTACATCTATAACATACATGGCTTCTGTTTTATCAATAACTATATTCCCACCACAATTTAGAGCAACCTTCTTGTGTCTAAGCTTTAATATTTCTTTTTCTATTCCATAATGTTCAAATATACTTATATTTTCATCATATTTTTCAATAATTATATCTTCATTAGATTTTAGATTTAAAGATATTTCTTTTAAATCTTCATCATCATTTGAAATTATCTTACATTGCGTTCCTAGGTTATCTACAATTACTTTGTTTAAAATAATGTTTTCTCCATATACCTTACCTAAATTAAGACTATATCTTAACTTACTTATAAGAATATCAAACTCTTCCAATAATTTAATTTTCTCTTCTAATAACTCTTCACTTGAAGCAGTTACTGATTCAGTTCTCATAGTTATGCCATAACCATCTATTTCATTAATAATTTTATAAATCCTATTTTTTTCATCTGGACTATTAATTCTCTTTGAAAAGCTAATTCCACTTCCCCCTAGGGTTAATACCATAAACCTACCTGGAATACTTACATTTTTACTTACCTTAGCCCCTTTATTATTTAAGGGTTCTTTTATTATTTCTACTAGAATTTCATCACCTTTTTTTATTCCAGTATCTTTAAGCTCATTGCTATAATACATATAAGCTTCTTTTTCTAGACCAATATCTACAAAAATGGAATTTATAGCAGGGACTATATTTTTCACTCTTCCCTTATAAATCTCTCCTATTTTAGGTTCTTTAGAAACTTCTTCAAAGAAGCAATCTACAAGTTTTCCATTTTCTTTTATAGCAATTCTTAAAAGCAATTCATCTCTTTCAATGAAAATTTCTCTCATAAAATACACTTCCCTAAATAAATTTATATATTGGCATGTATTTATCATTAGTTAATACATACATTTCTTCTCTCTTTATATCTACAAATGCATCTTCTTCTATTTCAGGAATATTATTTTTTATATAACTAGCCACTAAATCTGGTGATAAATGCTCTCTACTACCTGAAGAAACTACTATATTAATAACTAACTCCTCATTATTTATCCAATATTTCATTTCTTTAATCATAGTTTTTAGGTTTACTTCTTTTTCACCTTTTTTGCTTTTCTTTATAGTAGTCCATTGGCTTTCTTTTTCTAAAGCCTTCATTTTTTCTTCTACTATATTTGCATCTTTACATATCATCTTCACAGTAAATCTAGCAGCATCTACTAAAGCCATAGTTTGAGGAAGCTTCTTTTCCCCTTCCTTAGTAACTACTTTTTTAGCATTTAAGAACTTAATTCCTGATGCAGTTTTTTCGTTTAATCTATTAATTATTTCATCTTCACTTAATTCTTCAACTAATACTATATCCATATATTCAGCATCAGAGTATACTCCAACAGATAAAGGCTGTGCTATTGACATTGCCATATGAGGATTAAATCCCTTTGAATATTCCATTGGAAGATCTGCTCTTCTTATTACCCTTTGAATTGTTCTCATTAAATCCAAATGAGATATAAATTTAATACTAGATTCTTTAGTAAACTTAATTACATAACGCACCTTCAAAACACTTCCCTTCTTTAAAGTTTACATTTACTCCACAACCTGTACAACCTTTTCTACAGTTTTGAGTAAGTTCTGCTTTTTTAGCTTTTTCATTTTCAACTTCTAAATATCTTCTATTAACTCCAATATCTATAAAGTCCCAAGGAAGTATTTCATCGTAATTTCTATCTCTGTATACATAGAAATCTTCATCTATATTACATTCTTTCATAGCTTCCATCCATAGGTTATAATCAAAGTACTCTGACCATCCATCAAATTTAGCACCTTTTTCAAAGGCTTTAATTAATAGGTCACAAGTTTTTCTATCTCCTCTTGCAAATACAGCTTCCATAAAGGATGTCTTTTGCTCATGGTAGCTATAATGTATAGCTCTAGTTTTTATAGCACCCTTAACTGCATCAATCTTTTTCCATACTTCTTCTGGTCTAGCCATTGGTGCCCATTGGAATGGTGTAAATGGCTTTGGTACAAGTATTGATGTACTTACATTAATCTTTAATCCTTTTTGTCTCTTATCCTTATTGATTCCATAATAAACAGCAGCCATTTTTTCAGCAAGTTCTCCAATTCCAGCTGCATCTTCTAATTCTTCATAAGGAAGACCTAGAATAAAGTATAGCTTAATTGTGCTCCAGCCTGATTCAAAGGCACTTTTAGTTGCTTCTAATATTCTTTCTTCAGTTAATCCTTTATTTATTATGTCTCTCATTCTTTGAGACCCAGCTTCTGGAGCAAAAGTTAATCCTGTTTTTCTAACCTTTTGGATTTCTTTTATTAAATCAACTGAAAAGGCATCTACTCTAATAGATGGAAGAGCAACACCAACATTTTTATCTCCATGCTCTAAAATTAAGCTGCTTACAAGGTTTTGTATATCTGAATAATCACAAATACTTAATGAAGCTAATGAAACTTCTTGATAACCAGTAGCTTCAATCATCTTTTTAGCTTGATCTAATAAAGTATTTGTTGTTTTCTCTCTAACTGGTCTATAAATCATCCCTGCTTGACAGAATCTACATCCATTAGTACATCCTCTTGAAGTTTCTAGAACTACTCTATCATGTACTATTTCAGAATAAGGAACTATCATATCTAGTGGGAATTCTACTTTATCAAAATTATTAACTATTCTTTTCTTTATGGTAGCTGGAACATCTTCGTATTTAGGTTTAAATTCCTTTATAGTTCCATCTTCATTATAAGTAACATCATATAATGAAGGCACATATATTCCTTCAATTTTAGATATTTCTCTTAAAAACTCTTTTTTCTTTCCTTTGCCCTTGTACTTTTTATATACATCTAGGACATCATTCATCATTTCTTCACCCTCACCAATTTCGAAGAAATCAACTATGTCGTATAGGGGCTCTGGATTATATGCACAAGGACCTCCAGCCATAATTATTGGCTCTTCTTCTCCTCTTTCTGAAGCTCTGTATGTAATTCCTGCCATATCAAGCATATTTAATATATTTGTATAGCTCATTTCATATTGAAGTGTAAATCCTAATATATCAAATGCTGTAAGTGGATCCTTAGTTTCTAAAGTCATTAATGGAATCTCATTTTTTCTAAGCTCCGCTTCCATATCTGGCCATGGTGCAAAAACTCTTTCACAATATGTATCTTTTCTTTGATTTATTGTATGATAAAGTATTCTTGTTCCTAAATGTGACATTCCTACTTCATATACATCTGGGAAACAAAAAGCAAATCTAATATCAACATCTTTTGGATTTTTTACTACTTGATTTAACTCTCCACCAACATATCTTGATGGTTTCTCAACCTTATATAGAATATGGTCAGTAATTTTTTTCATAATACTTCCTCCTAGAACGAGAATTAAAAAAACCGCAAGTATAAATTAAGAATGTAAAATGTATACTGTAGAATTATTGAAGTAATTTGTTTCAAATTACAAAAATATATCTATTTTAAAAACTCCTTAAGGAGTTTTTACATTAATTTTTCATTATTAATTTTTCATTTTTCATTCCTTCGCGGCTTTTATATCCTTAACATTCTAGCATATATAATAATAAAGGTAAAGAAACTATACTTACTACTGCAAATTAAGTATTTATAACCTATATGATAGATTTATCCTAATTATTTGTTTCAAATTTCCATAATTAATAATTAAGAAAATCCTTATTAAGTTTTCCTATCTATTTAACATTTTTAATTCTTCTTTTTGCATTTTCTTACATTCTATCATTTATAAATGTAAAGGAGCTGTCTCAACAGCTCCTAAATTAAAACTGTAGAATGTAAAATATAGAATTATTGATGTAATTCCAAAGGAATTACTAAAAAGATATATATTTTAGAAACTCC
>NZ_JABUTB010000015.1:0-24985 GCF_021443865.1 Clostridium sp. | reverse complement strand
CATGCCGCATAATGAAGAGTCTTTTTTCCTATTGTCTACTTGACAGGGTCAAGTTTAGAAGGGAGTTTCTTCTTTAATTTTACATTTTTCATTATTCATTTTACATTCTGCCACAGCCCCCATATTTATTTTACATTCTTCATTTTTCATTTATTAAGTTTTTCTATTTATATATTCCTCCACAGTCATATTTCCATAGCTTTTTAAAGCTTCTATTAATTCATCCTCATGTAGTATATAGATAAGCTTCATATCATCATTTAAAATATAAAAGGTATTAAACTTATTTCTATCTACCAGTCCTAATACACTAACAAGTCCTTGCTTGTAATAAACAGATATACTTTTATTTTCAATATAATTATCTTTTAAAAGCTTTTTTCTTTTTTTAACTATATTACCCATTGTTATATACATTGAAGTATGTTGTTCCATTCTAGTAATATAAACTATAATTATAGCTCCTATAATTATACTAAGATTTAAACTATGTAGAAAAATATAAATACTAATTCCTGAAATAATAAATAATCCTGCTATAACATAACTAATTATACTTATTATTCTTTGAGCCTTTTTAAATAAAATTCTCTTCGATAAAACAATCTCTAAAATCCTAGATCCATCTAATGGATAGGCAGGTAACAGATTAAAAAATGCTAACCCTATGTTTAAACTAATTCCAGTTTCTATAAAAGTATTTTTATACTTAAAGCTAATTAAATAAAGTGTAAATGCAGAAATTATATTAAATAAAGCTCCTGCAACATATACTGCTATCTTCTCTTTGTCCTTTAGTGTGTTAATCTCTGAAAGCTCTGCATTTAATCCAAATATATGGAATCCTATATTATAAAATTTACATCCATATTTAAGGGCTATTAATATATGTGCTATCTCATGTAAAAATACCCATATAAATGCAAATATAAACATTTTATTATAGCTACATACAATTGATATTAGAAGTATCTCTGCTAATATCTTCTTTGTTTCTCTATTCATTTATATCTCCCTAATAATTGCTACAGATCTATAAAACCACCTTCTATTTCTAATGCTTTATTGTTATAAATTTAATCCGTTATTCTTATCATCTAGATTCATATCATTTATCTGATTTATAACTTCTTTATACTTCTCTTCTATATTATTTTTAATACCGCTATAATCAAAACCAAGTTTTTCTACCCCAGATAATAATTTCTTATAATTAAATTCACTATTTATAGATGTCTTACATATTTGATAAAGCTCCTTTGCTTCTTTATTAGGAAGTACTTTTAAAGTAAAAGCTACTAAAAATAGCATAAAAGTTATTATTAGCCTAATTATAAATCCATCTATATATTTATATTTCTTTTTACTAGAATTAATTTGATAACTTCCTTTTCCATAAGTATAATTTCTTACATTTGACGTATTAGGATATATATATTCTTTAGTCATAAGTCCATTATCACCCTTATTTTCGTTTCCACTAACTTTTTTCCTAACCTTATCATAATAATCTTTATAAGCTTCGTTATAATTGTTAACCATACACCTCTCTCCCTACTCTTAATAATGTATTTATATTTAATTACTTACAATTTTATTCCTCAAAAAACAAGGAATAATAGTATATTCCCTCTTTTATAATTGCAATTATTCCTACAATACATTTAGGTGGAAAGATTAAAAAGTAAAAAAGAAAAATCTGCTGTTTATTACAGCAGATTTTTTAAATAAATATATTTTAGTAATTTGGCACAAATTACATCATTAATTCTTTCATTCTTTCATTCTTTAATTTCTTATTAGAAGTATATTTTCTTCCTTCTCATACCTACGTTTAAGATTAGTCCTATAGACATAACTGTAGTAAGTAATGAAGTTCCTCCATAGCTAATAAGAGGTAATGTTATACCTGTTATTGGCATAAGTCCTATTGTCATTCCGATGTTTTGAAGCAGTGCAAATAAAAAGTAAGCTATTAGCCCTACACAAATAATTGATCCAAATTGGTCTTTTGATGTTCGTGCAATTGCTATCATTCTTGAAATTAATATTCCATATAGCAGTAATAAGAAACATGCTCCAATAAAGCCCCATTGTTCAGCTATACTTGCAAAAATAAAGTCTGTTTGTACTTCCGGTACATATTGAGCTGCATACCCTACTGAATTTTCCTTAGTTATTACATTACCTTGTAATCCAAAGATTCCACCATTTCCTATACTAATAAGTGATTGTCTCAATTGATAGCCTGATTCTGAAGAATCGGATTCTGGATTCATAAATGAAGTTATTCTAGTTTTTTGATAATCTTGTATTAACCCTGAATTCCATACTATAACTATTGCCACAACTAATGCTAATAATCCTCCACCGATTATCTTCATATCTAATCCAGCTATAAAAAATATTCCTATAACCATAAAGAATAAAACCATTGTCATTCCCATATCAGGTTGAATAACTATAAAAAAGGCTGGAACTATTGAATAAAAGGCCATAATAAGGAAATTTTTCAATTCATTTATAGTACCATTCATATCTTCTAAAGTTTTACCTAACATCATTATTGTAGCTAACTTAGCTAACTCTGCTGGCTGAAAGGATAGTGGACCTAGTCTTATCCATCCTCTTGCACCATTTATATCCGTACCTATAAACATTGTTAATATAAGTAAAAGTATTGATCCCCAATAAAATAAAGGAGTATATGATTTTAATAATGTATAGTCAATAGCTACAACAAAATATAATGCAACTAAACAAACTACAAACCAAACTGACTGTCTTTTCAAAAATAATGTTCCAAATTCCGCTGCACTTGCTAAATATATATTAATTATTCCAAATATCATTAAAGCTATCATTGAAAATAGTAATAGTTTATCTATTTCTTTAAGCTTTTTAAAATCTATCTTAAAATGCGATAATGGTATCATATTTTTGCACTACACCTCCATTTTTTAACCTAGATTTTATTATATCCAAAAAAAATTTATTTCTCTATAATATATCTACAAATTAATAAAATTTAAGAATTTATTAATTAATTATTTGTTAACTATATTAAAAAAAGGTCTACTTCTAACTCTATGTATAGAATTAGAATAATTATAGACCTTTTTTAAAATTTGTAATATAAAAATATTATAAATTCCTATTTTTTAGTTTTTTATATTCTTTATTGGAATATTAGCCACTAAAGCTGGGCTGTTACCCTCTAAATTTTCACTTTTGCTTACAGCTATTTCAACATCATCAACATCTATTTCTATATACTTAGATAGTACTTCTAATATTTCTAACCTTATTTTATCAAGAGTTTCATGAGGTAAATCACCTCTATCATGTATTAATATTAATTTTAACCTATCCTTTGCAACTTCCTTAGGTGTTGGCTTTCCTGAAAACTTCTTAAAAAAATCCACCTCTCAACGCCCCCTCTTAACGCTTAAATAATTTTTTTAGTGATGCGAAGAACCCTTCTCCACCAGATTTTAAGTCAAGTAAAGGCACTTCTTCCCCCATTATTCTTCTTGCTATATTTCTAAATGCTTGCCCTGAAATTGACTTGTCATCTAAAACTATAGGCTCACCTTTATTTGTAGAAATAGTAATGTTTTTATCATCAGGAACTACTCCTAATAATTCAATTGATAAAGTTTCAATTATATCAGGAACATCAAGCATATCCCCTCTTTGAGTCATTTCGTAATTTAATCTATTTATTATTACTGAATGATCTTCTAATCCTTTAGAATCTAATTTTCCAATAACTCTATCAGCATCTCTAACAGAAGTTATTTCAGGATTAACAACTACAATTGCCCTATCAGCACCTACTACTGAATTTTCAAAACCTTGTTCAATACCTGCTGGACAATCTATTAATATATAATCGAAATCTTCCTTCAATTCATTTACTATCTTTAACATATCTTGAGGTCTTATATCATCTTTATCCTTAGTTTGAGCTGTTGGCAACAAACAAAGATTTTGATATCTTTTGTCCTTAATTAATGCTTGTTTCAATCTACATCTGTTTTCTATAACATCTGAAATTGTATAAACTATTCTATTTTCTAAACCCATTAATACATCTAAATTTCTAAGACCTGTATCCCCATCTATAACTACAACTTTTTTGTTTAAGGCTGCTAATGCAGTTCCAATATTGGCTGTAGTTGTTGTTTTTCCAACTCCACCTTTACCTGATGTAATAACTATAGAAATTCCCATTTTTTATCTCCCTCCAACACTATATATATTTCTTTGGTAAATACGGTTCTACTATAATATTATTATCCTTAATTTTTGCAAGCTCTGGATAAGATGGTTTAATACCATCTTCTGGAGCAATAGTAACTATATCAGCGATTTGAAGTATTTCTGGTTGAAGATTAAAGGCTGATATTATAGCTTTTTTATTTCCACCTACTCCTGCATGCACATGTCCTCTAACAGTACCTAAAACTATTATATTCCCTCCTGCATACACCTCTGCACCATTATTGATATCCCCTATAATTACTATATTGCCATAATATTTAATCTGTTGCCCGCCTCTTATTGTTTTCTTTATAAACTTTGTTTTTCCTTCATATATTCCATTAAATACTTTATTTTCTTTTTTATCTTTAGTTTCTGATTTTCTAATATCTTCGAAAATACAGTCCTTAATTTGAATTTTTTCGAATAAAACATCCTTTAACTTTGATACATCATCTTCATTTAATAACTTTAAATTTGTTTCTATTTTAAGAGATGCTCCTTTATAAAAACCCTTTCCCACAGATAGTTTTTTTACTAAGGATTCTAACATATCATCAAAGTTATTGAACTTATCCATATCTATTGCTGCGTTGATACCATCTTTAGTACCTCTTATTTGAATATTACTATGTACTTTCATTGGCCACCCTCCACCAATAACATTTAATTATTAATAAAAATGTCTGATACTTATAATTATACAATTATATTCTATAACTTAACAACCTAATTTTGTATTAAATTAAAAAAATCGGTGAAAATTATTATTTTCATAAAATAAAAAAAGCTGAGAAAACCCAGCTTTTTACTTTTAATTACTATATTTTTCTTAATTGCTTATTTTAATACTATCATCTTTATTATCCTTTAATGGAGATTCTAACACATATTTTCTAAAGGATTCTGATTTAGAAGCATAAGAAGGATCTAATTCTAATAACTTCTCTTTAAAATAAGCTTCATATATAGCCTTATGAATAGTTGCACCTTCACTACCTCTAAAACCATCATAAATAGTTGAGAATATAGCTATTTCTGGATCATCTAAAGGTGCAAAACTAATATAGTTACCATAAGCTAATCTTCCTTGGATAGTATAATTTTCATCTGTACTAAAGTCAGCTGTACCTGTTTTTCCTGCAACTTTAATTGGGAATTTACCAAAGGCTTGATATGCAGTCCCATTATTAGGACTTGTATTAACTCTGTACATTCCTTCTTTTACAGCCTGAAGATACTCTTCAGGTATATCTAATTTATCAACTACTTCTGGTTCAAATTCTTGTAATACTTCACCAGTTGGTGATGTAATTTTATCTACAAGGGTAAGCTTAAGCCTAGTTCCTCCATTAGCTAATGTTGCAACATAGTTTGCAATTTGAACAGGAGTGAAGTTATTCATACCTTGGCCAATAGCACTAGATACTATTTGTCCTGGAGTTTTAATTTGAAGGCCTGCATTACTTATAATGTAATAAGCTATTGCATCAGACATAACTCCAGCCTCTTCATCTATATCTACAGTTCTTCTTTTAGATGTTTCAACTACTGAAGCTTTAAAGCTATCAGATAAATCCATAACCTTTTTAATATATGGAACTAAACTTTCAGCGTATTTAGTAGTGTCAGATACTTCTTCATCTGTTCCTACTTTTGCTAAAGTTTCTTTCATATAATTTTTCAAAGCATTTTTTGCTTCTTTTAAGTTATCTGGATCACTATCACTGTCTTCTATATTTAATGGTACAAATAGATAGCTATAATAATTTCCTACCTTTAACGCATCTACGATTTCATACATTGGAGTATTTACTATTTGTTTTTTCCATGACTCAAAATTATAAACTTGACCAAAGGACTCTTCAATTTGAATTCCTGTAGACATAGTTTTAGAATTTTGTTTACTTGTTTCTACTCCAAGTCCAAATTTCCATGCATATTTAGCAAGAGCATCTAATGCTTCAATATTTCCACCATTTACATTTCCACCACTATTTTTATATAACCTGTATCCTAACTCATAAAAATAATAGTTTGATGAAACTTGTAGTGCCAGTCTCAAATCTGTTTTACCATTAGCTACCCCTTGGAAGTTCTTTCTTTTTTCTGGTAATTCATCATTACTCCATGTACCTGAGGTATCATTCATGGATTCATATTGATTAACCACACCTTCCATTAATCCTGCAATAGCAGTAAGAGGTTTAAAAGTTGATCCAGCAGGAAGAAGACCTTGTGTTGCATAATTGAAAAAAGGCTTAGGATAAGTATCAAACTTATCTTCTCTTTTACCTGTATCTTCATCTACAGGAAATAGGTAATCTATTCCTCCAGTTGCTCCAGTTCTTTGTATGAACTCCTTAGCATAACTTTCTATATCAGGACTAAAATATTGCCTAGATAACTCATCAGTTAACTTTCCTGGAATAGAAAATATATTTGGATCATATCCTGGATAACTTACCATAGCAATGATTCTGCCTGTTTTAACTTCAATTGCCACTGCAGCACCTCTAGTTGCGTTTGGTGCTATACTCTTTATACGGTCCATGGTGTCTTTCATTGATTGTTCAGCTGCATACTGAACATCTTTATTAATAGTTAAGTGTACATTATTTCCCGGGTAAGAATCTAATTTAAATAATTCCTCTGTAACTCTTCCTTGAGAATTTACTTTAACTGTAGTTCCACCCTTAGTTCCTTTTAATTGGTCTTCTAAAGCTGCCTCTATACCAGCAACACCTATTAAATCAGAAGATACATCATATCCTCTTAATTCATAATTATCTTCTTTAGATGAATCTATTGAAGATAAATATCCTACTACTCCTGAAGCTAAGCTATTATATGGATAAAATCTAATAGGTTCTATACTTACATCAATACCAGGTAAATCATTTAATTTTTGATACATAATAAAAGCAGTATCTTTCTTTATATTAGATGCTATGGTTACAGCTCTATATCCATTAAAACTTTGCATTTTAATAGCATCTTTTACAACTATATATTTTCTTACATCTTGTATTGAATATGTTTCTAAAAGTTCATCTAATATTTCTTTACCAGTCATTTCTTCATACTTATCATTATAAGCATCCACTCTAGCATTATAAGCTTTACTTGTTTCACCCTCTTCTCTAACTGGAATTGGATTTACTAGTTGTTGAAGGCTATAACTCTTAACTAACTTATAGAAGGTTTCTTCTGCAGGTATTTTTAATAATTTCTCATTAACTTCCTCTATCTCTTTATCATTAAATTCAGTCTTTTGATTACCAAATAGTTCTCTTTCTATTTCTTCGTTAAGTCCTCTATCTCTTTTAAATCTAATTTCAACAATTTTTTTTGTATCTTCATCATCAGTTTTAAAATCAAAGTAGAACTTACCACTGCTATCTATTTTTAACATTAACTCATCTTCAAAACTTTCTCCATTTTGTGAAAGTATATTGAATACCTTATTCATAGTTCCATAAAAATCTTCATTATCATCATTAGGCTTAGTATATGTTAAGGTATAAGTTTGAATATTACTTGCTAAAATATTCCCTTCATTATCATATATTTTCCCTCTAGGAGCATTTTCTGAAATAAGTCTTGTTGAACTAATATCAGCTCTTTCTTTATAATCTTCATGTTTATAAATTTGAAGATAAACTAGCTTTGCAATAAAGATAGTAAAAAGAGCTATCATTATTATATTTAAAACAGTATATCTAGAAATTTTCTTTTTCTTTTTAGGTTTATTTACTATCATCTAAACCTCCATGATCTCTTTTTATAATTCTTATCGTAAAGCCTTAAAACAAAATCATATCCTAAAAACATTATTATTGCACTATATATTGATGAATATATACCAACTTCAATATTTATAGTTTTTCCAGCTAATTTTAATATTAAAAATATTGATATTACCTTTAGCATATATAAAAATATCATAGATATTGTTGGTATAAGTTTTTTTTCTCTATATATATTTTCTCCTATAAAAGCTGCAAGTAAGCATATTAACATATTAATTAAAGCATTTACTCCAAAGCCTTGATAAAAGTATATATCTTGTAGTAATCCTGAAATAACTCCAATAATAACAGCTTCTTTTTTACCATATATAATAGAATAAGCTATAGAAAAAATAAAAAGTAAACTTGGGAATGCTCCCTTAATAGATAAAAAAGGCATAAAAGAATTATCAAGTATTAAAAGTACTAATGAAATTAAAACTAAAATCCACTTTTTCATATTCTACCTCTAATTAGCATACTTAACTTCTCTTGTTTCCTTTGGAACAATAACAAATAATTCTTCTAATTTATTAAAATCTACATAAGGTTTTACTATTGCTGTTTTCATAACTTTTATTTCATCACTTTCAATAGAAATAACCTCTCCAATTCTAACTTCCTTAGGATATATTTGCCCAAGCCCTGAAGTTAATATTACATCCCCTTCTTTTATTTCAGAATCTAATGGTAAATTAGTTACCTTTGTTAATCCATTATTAGTACGAGTTACATATCCCTTTAATATTCCCGTGGTTTCTCTTGTACTATTAACCATAACTGAGACAGCTATGTTTTCACTTAGTAAACTTTCCACTATGGACCAATTAGAACCAGTACTGGTAACCTGTCCCACTAAACCCTTATCTGAAATGACTACCATGTCTTTTTTTAATCCATCATTTTCACCTTTATCTATTATATATCCATCTGAAAAACTTTCTCCGCTATATCCAATTATCTCAGTTCCTATATATTCATAATTATCTTTTGAATTCTTAAAGTTTAAAACTTCTCTTAATCTATCGTTTTCTTCTTTAAGTTTATCGTATTCTAAAAGTTTATTTTTTAGTTCAGTATTTTCCTTAGTTAATTCTTTATTTTCACTTTTTACATTAGAAAAATTTAAGAAAAAATCCAAAGTTTCTTTTAATCTATCACCAACTGTATAAACTACCTTTTGCAAAGGATTTATTGTACTACCTAAACCACTTGAAACAGCATCTTTTTTTTCATTATTCATGGTATACATAATTATGCCTAAAAAGGCAACTGACAGCACTATTACAGTGGCTGCCAGTTTATTCTTATGACGCTTCATTATTGACCTCTTTGCGTCTTACTTAACTCATCGAAGTTTTCTAATGCCTTACCTGCACCTAATACAACACAATCAAGTGGTGCTTCTGCTATATGAACAGGCATATTTGTTTCGTGGTTAATAAGTGCATCTAAACCTCTAAGTAATGCTCCTCCACCAGCTAACATTATTCCCTTTTCCATTATATCCGCTGCTAATTCAGGTGGTGTCTTTTCTAATGTTGTTTTTATTGCTTCTATAATAGCATATACAGGCTCCTTTAAAGCTTCTCTGATTTGAGTTTCAGTAACAACTACTGGCTTAGGAAGTCCTGTAATAAGATCTCTTCCCTTTATATCCATTTCTCTTTCTTCTTCATCAATCTTGTAAGCTGATCCTAATTCCATCTTAATTTGTTCAGCTGTTCTTTCACCTATCATTAAGTTGAACTCTTTTTTAATATAAGCTATGATTGCTTGGTCTAATTCATCTCCAGCAACTCTTAAAGACTTACTTGTAACTATTCCCCCTAAAGATATTATAGCAACTTCTGTTGTACCTCCACCGATATCAACTATCATGCTACCTGTAGGTTCTCCTACTGGAAGTCCTGCTCCAATAGCAGCTGCCATTGGTTCTTCCATTAATACAACATCTCTAGCTCCTGCAAATTTTGCTGCTTCTTCAATTGCTCTTCTTTCAACTTCTGTTACTCCTGATGGATAACAAACTATTATTCTAGGACTAGTAAAAGCACTCTTACTAGTTACTTTTTCAATTAACTTTTTTAACATAGTTTGTGCTACATCAAAATCTGCTATAACACCATCTTTTAATGGTCTAATAGCTACTATATTACCAGGAGTTCTCCCTATCATAAGCTTAGCCTCTGTACCTACTGCAAGTGGTCTTCTTGTTGTACTATTAATAGCTACAACTGAAGGTTCGCTTAAAACTATACCCTTGCCCTTTACAAAAACAAGCGTATTTGCTGTTCCTAAATCTATTCCCATATCCTTATTGCTACTGAAAAATCCCATTTGAATTCCCCTTTCGTTTATATTATTCCTTTTTCTTTTAAACTAACATACTGATCTTTACCAATTATTAAATGGTCTAATAAATCAATACCCATTATTTTACTACATTCTTTTAATCTAATAGTTATATTTATATCCTCTTTACTTGGCGTAGGATCTCCGGATGGATGATTATGACAAATTATTATACTTGAACTGCTCTTTTTTATAGCTTCTTTAAAAATTTCTCTAGGATGTACAATTGATGTATTTAAACTTCCCTTAAACAAATCTTTTATTCCTATAATATTGTTCTTTGTATCTAACATAATTAGTTTTAAAACTTCTTGTTTTAAAACTACCATTTCCTTCATTACATGGTTTGCTATATCACTTGGAGAAGAAATAACTTTTCCTGATTTAAGTACGTTTAATTTATTAATTCTTCTAACAAGCTCACCCATCGCCATAATTTGACTTGCCTTTATGTTTTTAACTCCTTTTATATTTGTAATTTCATTTATTCCAGCATCTAATAAACCATCTAGTCCATTAAATTCTGATATAATTCTAGTACTTAAAGAAATTATATTTTCTCCTCTAGTTCCAGTCCTTAAAATTACTGCAAGAAGTTCTGGGTTACTTAAAGCTTCTGGCCCATTTATTAATAATTTTTCAACAGGTCTTTCTTCTTCTGGTATATCTATAATTTTTATACTATTATTCATAAATAAACTCCTAAAAAAATAATAACTTTATTTATAAATATACCCTACAATACTATTCTTTAACCCTTTTTAGCATTTTATTTAGAAGATTTAATGGCAATCCAACTACATTATAAAAACACCCCTTAATCTCTTCAACAAAAATGCCTCCATATCCTTGTATTCCATAGGCACCTGCTTTATCAAGCGGCTCACCAGTTTTTATGTATTCTAATATTTCTTTGTCTGTTAAATCACCCATTTTTACTTCAGTATATATAGCAGATTTTTCAATCTTATTATTATACATATTAATAACCACTATACCTGAATAAACTCTATGGGTTTTACCACTTAATTCTCTTAACATTTTATAAGCATCTTCTTCATTTTTTGGCTTTCCTAGTATTTTTCCATTTAATACAACTACAGTATCTCCACCAATAATTATAGCATTATTATGAAGTTTTTCCTTTGTACTAATAGCTTTTCCTTTAGCCAAATCAATTACGTATTCCTCTACATTTCCATTAAATAAAACAGTCTCTTCATCAAAGTCACTAACTTCAATTTCAAAATCATTAATTATTCTATGTAATAGTTCTTGTCTTCTTTCAGATGCTGATGCTAAAACATATTTCAAACCTATCACATCCTATTTTTATATTCTTGAAAAAACAGCATGGTTTAAAACTAAATAAGACAAAGATAGCTGTCTCTATCTTATATCTAATATAGTTTATCATTATATAAGATTCGAAACAAGTAACTTTGTCTTTCTTTATTTAATTTTTATTTATTCTTAAGAGTTTTGTAATATTATTCCATATGACCTTTTTTTATTATTATATCTTACTTAATATTGAATATATATACTCTAATTCTGCTACAATATTGCTCTTATTTAAAACCTCTGGTAGTGCTTTAATATGCTCTTTATATTCCTTTAACATATCAATTTTATCTCCACTAGTAACTTCATCTAAATTGTTAATCCAAGTTTTAAAATCACTAGTATTAACTTCTTTAACTTCCTCTTGTTGTACTGTATCTAAAATTTCTAAATAACCTGTTGTAATTGCACTAATTTGATTTTCAATCTTATCATTTTTATTTAGCTCTAATTTAACTTTAATATTCTCTATTCCTTTTGACTTTAAAGCTTCCATAAGAGCTTTACTATTTTCTTCTGTTGTAATTCCAGCAAATACTTTATATTTTCCTTCTGTATCCTTAGCTATGAAAGAGTTAAAATCACCACTTATTTTATCTAAAACCTGTTTAGCATTTTCCTCCTTAGAAAAATATCCACATTGAATTACATTAAAGGTTTCTATTTCTTCATTTGAAGAACTTTCAGTATTATTACTTTCTTCTATCTTAGGATTTCCATTGACTTCCTTTAGCCCATCCATATTAGGAAATACTTTAAATAATAACCATGCTGCAAGTAACCCTATAACTATTGCAGATAATGTTGTCATTAATAAAGATGTTAAAAGCTTAATACCATTATTTTTCTTTTTGTATTGATATTTTGTGTACTTCATTTTTATCATCCTCCTCTTTCCATAATTTATATATATTCTAGCTTCCTTTTTAATATTCATTATGTAAAACAATTATTTTTAATAATGAAAGAATGAAAAAATGAAAAAACTTGTAAAATAATTCAGAGAAGCCGAGTTAATTATTTCATTATTTTTAAATTACGACTTTGGAGGAATTTATACCTTAATTACGCATTGTGCATTATGCATTAAAAAAAGCTGAACTAGAAATAGTTCAGCTTTTTTCTACCTATTACTTTAATTCTTTTAGTACTTCTAATAAGTATTCCCAAACATTTTTAACTGATGAAATGCTCATATGCTCTTGTGGAGTATGAACATCAAAAAGATCTGGTCCAAAGCTTATCATATCAAGCTTTCCTAACTTTTCATTAAATAATCCACATTCAACTCCTGCATGAATTGCTACTATCTTAGCATCTTTTCCATACATTCTCTTATATACATCTTGGCATAATTCTCTTACTTTAGATTCACTATCATATTGCCATTCTGGATATCCAGCAGTAGTTTCAAAATCAGCTCCTAGCAAATCAGCTACAGTCTTACATCTTAAAACTATTTCATCCTTTAATGATGCTACTGAACTTCTAATTGCACTATCATATTCAACAATATCACCCTTAGTTGATACTACTCCTAAGTTTGTTGAACTTTCAACTAAGCCTTCTATTTCAACACTATTTGTATTTATTCCATTTGGCATTAAATAAAGTAAATTTACTGCTCTTTCAGTATCAACTCTATTAAATACTTTATCGAATTTTTCAGTGTTTTCTACTATAGAAACATTTACTCCTGGGTCTTGAGTTTTCAATTCATTTACTAATACTTCAGTCCATGAATTAATTATTTCTTTAGCCTTTTCAACATCTTCTGATTTTAAAGCTATTATAGCATCTGCTTCTCTTGGAATAGCATTATTTTTAGAGCCTCCATGAAGTGACGCTAATTTATAATCTATAGGTAATAATGATTTTAAAACTCTACCCATAATCTTATTAGAGTTTCCTCTTTCTTTGTTAATTTCCATACCTGAGTGACCACCTTTTAGGCCTCTTACAGCGATATGTAAAAAGTTATTGTAATTACCTACTTCTTCGAAATTAACCTTTAATAAATGTTTACTTCTTATTCCACCAGCACAACTTACTAATAAGTGTCCTTCTTCTTCATTATCTAAATTCAATAAAATTTTACCAGTTATATGTTCCTTTGATACTGCCATTGCTCCTGACATTCCAGTTTCTTCATCTGTAGTAATTAATACTTCTAAAGGTGGATGTGGAATATCTGTAGAATCCAATATAGCTAGTGAGTATGCCACGGCTATTCCATTATCAGATCCTAAAGTTGTATCAGTTGCATAAACCATATCATCTACAACTCTTAATTTTATTGGATCCTTTTCAAAATCATGTTCTGTTCCCTTATTCTTTTCACAAACCATATCCATATGACCTTGAAGAATTACTGTTTCAGAATTTTCATATCCCTTTGTTCCTGGCTTTTTAATTATTACATTTAAAGCCTCGTCTTGATATACTTCTAAATTAAGCTTTTTAGCTACGCTTACTAAATAATCACTTATAGCCTTTTCATTTCCTGATCCTCTTGGTATTTGTGAAATTTCTTCGAAATATTGAAAAACCTTTTTAGGTTCTAAATTTTGTAAAATATTCATTTTATTCTCTCCTTTTCTGCTAAATTATGTTAGAATGATATTATAAATTAAGTATATCATAGTATATATGATACTTAAATTACATTTTTTTATTATACTTATTCAGAATTTTCACAAATTTTATGTTTTGAGGTGATATTATGCAAAAAACAAAAATGATTTTTACAATTGGACCTGCAAGTGATAAAGAAGATATCTTAAGAAAATTTATTCAATTAGGTATGAGTGCAGCAAGATTAAATTTTTCTCATGGAACTCATGAAACACATAAAGAAAAAATAGATCTTATAAAGAAAATAAGAGAAGAGATGAATTCTCCAACAGCAATTATGCTTGATATTAAAGGCCCAAAAATTAGAACTCATAACTTTATTAATGATGGTGTAACACTGTTTGCAGATAATGAGTTTTCTTTTATTTGTGATGATGAAATATTAGGAGATAATAAAAAATGTACTGTTTCCTATAAGGATTTGTATAAAGATGTTAAAGTAGGTGGAGAAATTTTAGTAGACGATGGATTACTAAGCTTTAAAATAAAAGAAGTAATTGATAAAGAAATTAAATGTATAGTTACAGTTGGTGGCGTGATAAAAAATCACAAAGGTGTAAACGTTCCTAACGTAAAAATTAACCTTCCTTCTATAACTGAAAAAGATAAAGAAGACTTAATTTTTGGTTGTGAAAACAAAGTTGATTTCGTTGCAGCTTCTTTCATTAGAAAGGCTTCTGATATAGAGGATGTAAGAAATGTTTTAAAGGCTCATGGAGGGGATTATATCCAAATTATAGCTAAAATAGAAAACCAAGAAGGTGTGGATAACATAGATGCTATTATAGAAGCTGCTGATGGCATTATGGTAGCTAGAGGGGATATGGGAGTTGAAATACCAATAGAAAAAGTTCCAATAATCCAAAAGAATATAATTAGGAAATGTAATGAAGCTGGTAAAATAGTTATTACAGCTACTCAAATGTTAGACTCTATGATAAGAAATTCTCTTCCAACTAGAGCCGAAGCTTGCGATATATGTAATGCTATCTTTGATGGTACTGATGCAATAATGCTAAGTGGAGAAAGTGCTAGTGGTAACTATCCTATAGAGGCAGCTGAAATGATGTCTAAAATTGCAATAGAAACTGAAGCGAATTTAGATTATAACTATTTAAATAAGAGATTAAAAGAACCATCTTTATCTTCTTTCTCTGAAGCTATTAGCTATTCTGCATGTAGAAGTTCAAATCTATTGCATGCAAAAGCTGTTGTTGCAGCAACTAATAGTGGTGCTACAGCAAAACTTATATCAAAGTATAGACCAAAATGCCAAATAATTGCTATAACTCCATATGATGAAGTTAGACGAGGTTTGAATCTTAATTTTGGAATATATCCAGCAAAATGTGCTGTATTCACAACTACTGATGAAATATTAGGTGAAGCAAAGAAAGTTGCAACTAACTTATCTTTTGCTGAAAAAGGTGATGATATTATTGTTGCTGCAGGTATGCCTAGTGCAGTTACTGGTGGAACTAATATGCTTAAAATAGAAAAATTATAGATATTTGCATTTTTTGTTTATCATAGCAATAAGAATTAAAATTCTATAAAAAAAATTCAGCATATTGCTGAATTTTTTTATTGCCTATTTTTAAAATTATAGAATGCTCCTATCATTCCTGCATCATTTTTATGTTTTGCAAATTCTAATTTTGTTTTTTTAGCAATACTTGGTAAAAGATACTTTTTTAAAGCATTATTAATTCTAGGTTTTAAATATATATCTTGAGCCATAATTCCTCCACCTAGAACAATTACCTCTGGATTGATAACATAGCATATATTAGATATTCCCATTGCAATAATTTCTACCATTTCATCTATTGCTGTTATGCATATTTCATCACCTTTTTTAGCTTCTTCAAAAATATGATATCCATTCCAATTTTCTTCTAAATCATCTTTTCTTTCTGCAACTTTTTTTGTTAGAATACTTGTTGCTCCTAAAGTTTGAAAGTCACTTCCAAACATATGCATATATCCTACTTCACAGGCACTATTACTAAAGCCATGGAATACTTTATCTTCAATTAATATGCATCCTCCAATTCCAGTTCCTATTGTAAGACACAGAGTTATTTTACTATCTATAGCTGCTCCTGAAATTCTCTCTGCTAGACCTGCACAATTAACATCATTTTCAACTTCGCATGGTATTAGAAATCTTTCTTCTAATTCCTTTTTAAATTTTGTTCCTGCATATCTAGGTATTAATGGAGAAGCATAAAAAATTTCTCCCTTTTCAATATCTACCATTCCTGCTGTTGAAATGCATATTCCCTGCAATTTATATTTGTCTAAATAGTTTTCTACAATTCTAAAAACCTTATTTAATATCTCTGGTCCACCCTTATATGCTTCTGTGTCCATATTATCTTTTATTAATATTGTTCCATCCTCAGCGATAACTCCATATTTTATTGCTGTTCCCCCAATATCAATGCTTACATAATTTTTCACCACTTCACCTCTTCTAAGAGCTTTCTATTTAGCAATATTTTCTAATAGCTGTTTTAATCATATCAGCAGCTTCTTTTATAGTTGTAGTATCATTATCACTTACTGCTACTAAGGGTTCTCTTACACTTCCTATATTTAAATTCTCATTTATACGAAGAATTTCCTTAATTACCCCATACATATTTCCATAGCAAGAACACATTTTATAAATAATTTCATTTATATGGTATTGAAGTTTTCTAGCTTCTTCCATTCTATTTTCAATTATAAGCTCATCAAGTTTTAGGAACAATTCTGGCATAACACCGTATGTACCACCAATTCCTCCTGCTGCACCAATCGCACGTCCACTAATAAACTGTTCATCAGGACCATTAAATACTATATAGTCATCTCCACCTGCTGCACAAAAGAGTTGAATATCCTGCACAGCCATGGATGAATTTTTCACACCAATTACCCTAGGATTTTTTCTCATCTCTGAATAAAGCCCTTGGGTTAAAGAAACTCCTGCAAGCTGTGGAATATTATATATTATAAAATCTGTATTTGGAGCAGCATTACTAATATCATTCCAATAAGCTGCAATGGCATACTCAGGAAGTTTAAAGTATATAGGAGGAATTGCTGCAATTGCATCTACACCTAGAGCCTCTGCATGCTTAGCAAGTTCTATACTATCCTTTGTATTATTACAAGCAACATGAGCAATTACTGTAAATTTTCCTTTTGCGACTGCCATGACGTTTTCAAGAACAATCTTTCTATCTTCTACACTTTGATAAATACATTCTCCAGAAGATCCGTTTACATAAACCCCCTTAACACCCTTTTTAATATAGAATTCAGTAAGTAATCTTACTCTTTCTGGACTTATTTCTCCGTTCTCATCATAGCATGCATAAAATGCAGGAATAACTCCTTTATACTTATCTAACTCTCTCATAACAGTCTCCTTCTGCCCTATAAGGCTATTTTATTTCTTATCTTCTAGCTCATCTACAAAGGCCTTTGTAATTAGTTGAGGTCTTGTTATAATAGAGCCCACTACAACACTATAACATCCTAACTCAATTACACGTTTAACTTTTTCTGGTGTATTTATATTACCTTCTGCTATTACTGGATGCTT
Source organism: Clostridium sp. (assembly GCF_021443865.1). Taxonomy (GTDB): domain Bacteria; phylum Bacillota; class Clostridia; order Clostridiales; family Clostridiaceae; genus Clostridium. Next base: position 6,997 of record NZ_JABUTB010000015.1, on the reverse strand, counting down.
TGCCTTTGAAATTATTTCTCTAATAATCTCGAAATCATTATTTTCTATTTTAAGATTTGCACTTTGCTCTGTATACCCAACCATTGTTGTACCAATAAAATCAAAGCCTATGTCATCTGCATGTAGAGCCTCTTCTACTGTAGAGCAATCTGCCATAAAAAGTTGATTTGGATACTTTTCCTTTACCACTTTAAAAAATTCATCTAAAGATTTTCCATCTGGTCTTAATTCAGAGGTAGCATCTATTGCTATAATCTCTGGCTTCACTTCCATTAATTCATCTATTTCTTTCATAGTTGGAGTTATATAAACTTTAGAACCATCATAATCTCTTTTTACAATCCCAATAATAGGAAGATCAACCTGTAATCTTATTTCTGCAATATCTTCCTTTGTATTTGCACGAATTCCAGCTGCTCCCCCTTCTTTCGCTGCAAGTGCCATTCTTCCCATAATAAATGATGAATGAAGTGGTTCATTTGGCAAGGCTTGACATGACACTATTAATTTGCCTTTTAAATTTTCAATTTTTTTATTCATATTATTTCCCCTTCTGTAATACACTTATTTCAAATTCATTTCTTAAAATTCCCTAGAAGCCTCATATTTTTCAAATATCTTTCGGAAAATGAATGACTGAATCATTGCTAAAGCAGAAAATCCAAATATAATCATTATTGTAAAAAGCAGAAGCATAGATACTCCAGAATAAAATAGCATAAACACAAAGGGAGCATTAAGTAATATAAGCACAAGTGTCCATTTGAAATTTATAATACTAACAACAAATGAATTCTTAAATAATTCTTTTGTTGTTTGCACAAATCTGGCTAACATTGGAAATGAGTATAAAAACACAATATATCCCCAAAATGCTACTATATAGCATAGTCCTTGTACTACTTTTAATCTATCATCATTAATCATAAATATAATTCTTAAATCTATTGTTATAAAGATTCCTATTATACTTGCTATGATTCCAACTATGGTTCCTTGTCTAAAATTTTCCTTAAATGCTTTTAAAAATCCTCTTATAATATGAGTTTCCTCATTCTTTACCATTTTTAAGGTTATTGAATACATAGCAGTAAAGGATGCTCCAATTGTTATAATAGGAACACAACAAATAATAAACAAAAAATTCAATACTATAACATCAAGGATTCTAGAAAAAAAGCTCATAATTATATTATCTGGATTAAATATTTTACTTGTTAAATATCCTGTATTTCCTGCCATACTTTACCCCCTTTTCCTAACATATAAAATTCAAAAGTGGAACCACCCTCCACAATCAAGTTAATTAAAAGTCTTTATGTTTCTAAAGTTCCACTTATATACATTAACCTTTTACAGCACCCATAGTAATACCTTGTGTAAATGATTTTTGGAATACCATAAATACAGCAACTATTGGAATTGCAGATAATGCTGCACCCGCCATAATTAATCCATAATTTGTTGCCATTTCAGCTTGCATAGTTGCTACACCAAGTGAAACTGTAAGTTTATCTCTTGATGAAAGCATTACTAATTGCATAAAGTAATCATTCCATGTATTAATAAATGTAAATATAGCTAGTGCTGCAAAGCCTGGTTTTATAATTGGAAATGCTATATTTATAAAGGTTCTAAATTCACCACAACCATCAATCTTTGCTGACTCTAACAATTCTCCAGGAATATTTTCACTAAACTGTTTCATTAAAAATACTCCAAAGGGCCATCCAATTAAGGGTAGTATTACAGCGGCTAATGTATCGTGAATCCCCATAAAGTTAACAATTCTTACTAAAGGAACAAGTACTACTTGTTTTGGCAATGCCATTGCTGCAATGAATATAGAGAATAGTATCTTTTGCCCATAAAATCTCTTCTTAGCTAATACATATCCTGCTAGTGAAGATGTTATACATACTAAAAGCATTGTAACTAGTGAAATTGTAATACTATTTAATAGCCACTTCCCTGCTGGATTTTGAATAAGTAACTTTTGAAAATTCTCCATTGTTGGAGCTGTTGGCCACCATTGAGGTGGAATTATAATTGTATGTGGTTGAGTCTTAAAGGCACCTGTCATAATCCAATAGAAAGGAAATACAAAGATAATGGTTAAGATGCTCAAAAGAATTATACTAATCACCCCAAAAGGTGTAACTTTGGTCTTTTTCATTATATTCTCTCCTTCCTAATACTCTACATCATTTCCTAGAATCTTGAATTGTGCAAAACTAATTAATCCAATTAAAACCGCTAAAAATACTCCCATTGTGTTTGCATAACCATATTCAGAAAGCTTAAATGCTCTTTCATATAGATAATACATAATTGTACTGGTTGAATAATTCGGTCCTCCAGATGTTAATAACTGAATTAAAGCAAAACACTGAAATGAATTAATTGTTGTAATAACTACTATATAAAGTGTTGTTGGTAATAAGCTTGGCCATTTTATTTTCCAAAATACCTGAAATTCACTAGCACCATCAACTCGTGCTGCTTCCATAAGTGATTTATCTATATTTCCCATTGAAGCTATATAAAGTATAATGGGCTGTCCCACTGATGTTGTAAGTAAAATAACTATAATTGCTATTAATGCATATCTCTTATCACCTAACCAACTAATATTTTGATCGATAATATTACCTGCCTTTAACATATAGTTTAATATACCTGACAATGGATCATAAATCCATTTCCATACAACAGTTACAGCTACACTTCCTGTTACAACAGGTAAGAAAAATACACATCTAAAAAATGAACGTGTAAAAGCATTTTTTTCATAGGTCTGTGATGCAACAAATAGCGAAAATATTAAAACAATTGGTACAGAACCTATTACAATAACTAATGTATTTACTAATGATTTTATAAAAACTTGATCCTTAAACATACGTATATAATTATCTATTCCAATAAAGGTGAAATCTGTCATAGTATAATTAAAGAAACTTGTAACAAATCCCATTACCATAGGCGTAAGAACAAATGCTACAAAAAATAATAATACTGGAGCAAGAAAATAGTATGATACAATGGTTTCTCTCATACGTATTTTATTTAAGTTTTTCATATTTTCCCTCCAATCTCCTCATGGTAAGAATTTTCTTTTATTAAGAATTCTTCTTGCACATTTAATTCTGTGCAAGAAGAATTTATTTTAATATATTTATTTTTTTATTGTTTCATTTGCTTTATTTGTAAAGTCATCTAAAGCTTCTTTTGGTTGTACTTCTCCATTAGATATTGCTTGAACCATTGGGAACCATAAAGTTCTCATTTCAGCAAATCCATTGATTGTATTATAGTAAGTAGTATAATATTGGCTCCATGAGCCAATTTCCTTCATTCTTTCATCATCATATAATTCACCAAAAGATGTACGAACTGGGAAAGCTCCTGTTCTTACAACATTCTTCGGACCCCATTCTTTATTATCACAAATGAATTGTATGAATTTCTTAGAAGCTTCTATTTTAGCATCATCACCATTATTAAATACACAGAATCCATTTACTAAGTATTCTAATTCTGGTACTCCATCCTCTGATGGGAATGGTACTTCAAGGTAGTCAACTTTACTTGATTCTAATAACTTTGCTTGAGTTCCTGGTTGAGCTGATGACCATAAAATTGTAAAGGCTGTTTGTCCATTTGCAAAGTTTTGAATATCAGCAGATCCATCATATTGAGAACCATTCATTAATAAACCATCTTTTATTAAATTTTGAATTAGTGTCATTGATTTTACAGACTTATCGTCATTTGTAGTATATTTTGAAAGAGAATCATCAGTAATTCTACTGCTGTATAGGTTTGCAAAGAAGGCACGTGGTCCTTGGTCTCCACCTTGTCCATTAGCAAATACTGAACCTGGATTATAATTTTTAGCTTTTAAAGCTTCTAAAACCTTTACAAAATCATCAGTTTTCCAGCCATCTTTTACTAAGTCAAGAACTCCTGCTTCCTTTAGCATTTCTTTATTAAATGCCATAAAGAATGGTCCAGAACTTATTGGATACATATAAGCTTTATCTCCAGCTTTACAAGCTTGTAGTAATGTATCATTATTGACATCCTTTACAAATTCATCTGTAAACATATCATTTAACTCTACTAGTTTTCCTGATTTTCCATAGCTAATTATACGTCCAGGAGCGTCAAACAATACATCTGCCATTGTTCCTGCTTCAATAGCTGTAGTAATTTTTTCAGCACCTGAGGTGAAGTCTATAGTTTCTAATTTTACAGTTATGTCTGGATTTTCATTTTCAAATGCATCAATTATTTTTTGTTCCCATGTTCCTACTGCATCATTTGAATTTTCTTGAGTAAAGGTTGGGAATGCCCACCATGTTATTTGTGTTTTGGCACTATCATTTCCTTTTGGATCTTCACTAGTAGTTTTTTTCCCACAAGATAGAAGAGACATAGACATTAATCCAGCAAGCAGAGCAGCTAATAATTTCTTTTTCATTTAATATACCTCCCATAATAAACTTTCTTTTAAATTCTCCAAAATATCATTGTAATATTTTCCAATTAAATATATCATGTCTGAAAATACTTTTCAATATATTTCCATAAAAAAAATTATTTTTATTATTTGTTTGTTTTTTCCATTAAATATGCTATCATCATATTATTATTTATAGATAAATCTAAAGGATGATAAATTATGGTATATATGAAAAAAACTATCTTATGTTTTGGGGATTCTAATACTCATGGATATAACTCTTCAAATAATGGGCGTTTTACAGAAGGAGAAAGATGGACATGTCTTTTATCTAAATATCTAGGTGAGAATTATTCTGTAAAAGAGGAAGGCCTTAGTGGAAGAACCACTGTATTTAGTGATCCACTTTTTGAAGGTCTAGATGGGATTTCATATATTTCCCCATGCTTATTAACACATGAGCCTATTGATTTATTAATAATTATGCTTGGAACAAATGATACTAAAGAACGCTTCTCTGCTACCCCTGAAAATATAGCAAAAGGCTTAGAACGCCTTACTCAAAAAGCAATTTCAACTACTACTGCTTGGAGAGGCATTCCTAATATTTTATTAATTGCACCTCTTCCAATTGAAGTTGGTTATGAAAACACCTTTGTTTCAGGTGAAATGGGAAAAGGCTGTGCAGAAAAATCAAAAGCACTTGCTTCTCTGTACAAGGAAGTTGCAGAGAGAAATAAGTGCCACTTCTTAGATTCAGCTTCTATTGACGGTATGAGTATGTATCCTTATGATTATATGCATTTAAGTAAAGAAAGCCATGAGTTACTTGCATGCAAACTTTCTAAACTTATTCCTGATATTTGTTGATATGATTTTTATATATAGTAAATATAAGATGTAATTCTTATATTTACTAGTTGATATATTAGTAAAAAATATTTGTGATAATAAACCTTTATAGTATCTTATTCTTTTACTTCTTTTAATAATTTTATACAAGATATACAAATAACAAATAAACAAATAATAAACAAATAAGAGTTTTGCTCCCTAATAAAGACCCTAAAAATCCCCATATTAACTTTGTTTATATAAATATAATTATTGATTATATTTATAAATTATAAGTTCGCCAAATTATAACATAATTCGGTAAACTATGATAAAATATAGAGTAAATAAAGATTCAAGGGGGTTATAATAAATGAAGAAATTTACACCAACACTTAATATTATTATAGGGTCATTTATTACTTATCTAAGTATATTATTTTTAGCCGTAGGAGTAGATTCTCCACTTTTAGCTGCTTTAGGCTTGGGGATTGCACCAGCTTTAATAATTTACTTAAACAAAAAATTTAAACTAACAGCTGTTAAATATTATTCAACTTTGTTTGGAACTCTGATAGCTGCTTTAATAGTTTGCATTATAATTATGCCTAATAACTCCAATACAGAAAGTCAACAAAAGTTAGCTACTCAAAATAAAAATGAAGTAATTGAAAGTAAAGAAGATATCAAAAAAGAAGATGATATCAAAAAAGAAGATGATGCAAAAACTAAAGAAGATAGTAACACTAATGAAAATACAAAACCTGAAGCAATTACTAATAGTAATGAATCTAAAGAAGCTTCAAGTAATTTCACAGAAGATATATTTGCAGGATATAAATTAATTGAGGTTTATGGTGGAGATTTATCTGGACATAGAGAACCTAATGTAGTAGTTAATATAGGCTTTGGTAATAGAGAATACTATGCTTTTACTAATGAATATGGACAACTAGTTAAAGTAATAGCAAAGGAAATTATCTTACAAGATGATTCAACAGAGCCTGTTAATTCTAATGGAAGATATTATCCAGATGAAGCAAAAGTGCCTGGAGTTGAAAGTAAGAACCTAGATGAGGGCCATGTTATAGCTGATTCTCTTGGAGGAGTTTCAAATGCATACAATATAACTCCACAAAACAGTACCCTTAATAGATATGGAGACCAAGCTTATATGGAAAAGGTTATAAGAGATGCTGGTGGTTGTACAGATTTTGTTGCAATAATAACTTATCCAAATACAAGTACACAGATACCAAGTCACTATAGTTATACCTACACAATTAATGGTAATGTAATTAATGATGAGTTCGATAATATAAATCCTGATGAATATAATGCAAGTTCAGGAATAAATAATTCATCAGGTAATACTGGCTCTGGTAGCAATAATACAGGAAGTTCTACTCCAGAAAGCAATACTACAGGTAGTAGTAATACAGGTAGCAGCAATGCAAATGTTAGTAATTCCGATAGCAATAATACTTCTAATAATTCAAGTGGTAGTACTAGTTCTGCAACAGTTTATTGGACTCCAAGCGGAAAAAGTTATCATACTACAAAAAGTTGTCCTACTTTATCAAGAAGTAAAACAATTTTAGAAGGAACAATAGAACAAAGTGGAAAATATGACCCATGTGATAAATGCCACTAATGTGCTGCCGCACAATGTAAAATGAATAATTAAAAATGTAA
>NZ_JABUTB010000159.1 GCF_021443865.1 Clostridium sp. | reverse complement strand
AGTATTTAAAAATATTGAAGCTTCAGCACAAGGAAGTGCTAGTGAAGATAGATTTAAAGGCTTATTTGATGATATAGATGTAAACAGCAATAAGCTTGGAGGTACTGTTGCAAAACGTAATGAAAGACTTGTAAAACTTATAAATGGTGTTTATGAAATGAAACTAGGAGACTATAAGGATAATACTATTGATGCCTTTGGTGATGCCTATGAATTTTTAATGAATATGTATGCTTCTAATGCAGGGAAAAGTGGGGGAGAGTACTACACACCACAAGAAGTATCAGAGTTATTAACTCGTATTACTATTGTAGGAAAAAAAGAAGTAAATAAGGTATATGACCCAGCAGTTGGAAGTGGTTCACTACTTTTAAACTTTGCTAAAATATTAGGAAAAGAAAATGTACGTCAGGGCTTCTTTGGACAGGAAATCAACATTACAACTTACAACCTGTGTAGAATTAATATGTTTTTACATGATATTGATTATGACAAATTTGATATTGCACATGAAGATACTTTAATAAGCCCACAGCATTTAGATGATGAACCTTTTGAGGCTATAGTATCAAATCCGCCTTACTCAATTAAATGGGAGGGAGATAGTAACCCATTACTTATAAATGATCCAAGATTTTCACCAGCAGGAGTACTTGCTCCAAAGTCTAAAGCAGATCTTGCATTTATTATGCATAGTTTATCATGGCTTGCAACAAATGGAACAGCTGCTATAGTTTGCTTCCCAGGAGTAATGTATAGAGGTGGTGCAGAACAGAAAATAAGAAAATATTTAATTGATAATAATTATATTGATTGTATTATCCAATTACCAGATAATTTATTTTATGGAACAAGTATATCTACTTGCATTATGGTTCTTAAAAAATCAAAATTAGAAAATAGTACACTTTTTATAGATGCTTCAAAGGAATATGTGAAGGTAACTAATAACAATAAGTTAACAGATGAAAATATAGAAAAAATAATTACAGCTTATAAAGAGAAAAAAGAAAAAATAGATAATTTTTCAATACTTGTTAAAAATGATGATATAGCAAAAGAAGATTATAATCTTTCGGTATCAACTTATGTAGAGTCAGAGAATATAAGCGAAAATATAGATATCACAAGTCTAAATGCAGAAATAAAAGAACTGGTTGGGAGACAGGATATACTTAGAGCAGAAATAGATAAGATTATTGCAGAAATAGAGGTACAAGATGATTAGTCTAAATACATTAAAATTATCATTTGATGTACCATTTAATTATGCATATACTCGAATTCAAACTTATAGATGTAGAAAAAATAATGCTGATATATGTATAAATAACAGAATTTACACGGAGAGTATTTTTGCTTTAGTTGATTATATTTATAAAAGAACATTAAAGGATTGGAAGAAAAAATACAAAGGATTGAAAGAGGTGCAACAATGAGTAGGTTGACTGAATTGATTGAAGAATTATGCCCTAATGGAGTTCCTTACATAGAATTATCTAACATGGCAGAGATAGGAACTGGTAGCTCGGATAGAAAAGATGCTACAGAGGATGGTAGATATCCTTTTTATGTCCGTTCAAAAAACATTTTTAGAACAAATAATTATGAGTATGATGAAACTGCTATTGTTATACCTGGTGAGGGAGGGATCGGTGATATATTTCATTATGTAGTAGGTAAATATGCTTTACATCAAAGAGCTTATCGTATTCATGTTATTGATAACTGTCTTGATACGAAATATCTATATTATTATATGTTTTCAAAATTTAAAAATTTTATTTTGAAAAAAGCTGTTAGTGCAACTGTTACATCTATAAGGAAACCAATGATAGAAAAATTTCCTGTTGCAGTTCCACCAATTGAAATACAGCATGAAATTGTACGTGTCTTAGACAGTTTCACAGAGAACATAGTAGAGCTTACATCTGAGCTTAGATCAGAGCTTAAAGTAAGACGTAATCAGTATGAATATTATAGAGATGAATTATTTGGCAAAGACTATGGTGAAATGTTAAAAAGATGCTTTGAAAATAATGTTAAAGTAATACCTCTTAATGAACTTGGAAGTTTCTCCAGGGGAAAAAGATTTGTAAGAAATGATATAAGAGAAGAAGGAATACCCTGTATACATTATGGAGATTTATATACTTATTATGGGATAAGTGCAGAAAAAAGTAGATATTTTCTGGAACAAGAATTTTCAGAAAAGATGCGCTTTGCTCATAAAGGTGATGTTGTTATTGTTCAAGCTGGAGAAAATGATATGGATATTGGTATAGGTGTAGCATGGATAGGAGATGAAGATGTTGCAGTTCATGATGCTTGTTATATATTTAAACATAATATAAATCCTAAATATATTTCACATTATTTAAGAACAAATATTTATCATTTACAGATAAAAAAATATGTTTCAACTGGAAAGATATGTTCAATATCTGCACAAAATATTGGAAGGGCCTTAATTCCAATTCCAACACTTGAAGAACAACAACGTATAGTAGATATCTTAGATCGTTTTTATACTCTTTGTAACGATATAAGCATAAAAATTACAGGTGAAATTGAGGGAAGACAAAAACAATATGAATATTATAGAGATAAACTTCTAACTTTTAAAATGAAGGATGAATAATTTAAAAAGGGGGATATAATGCATTTAGCATTATAAATTGAGAAGTATGAATTATAAAATTGTTGCTGAAACTAATGAAG
>NZ_JABUTB010000158.1 GCF_021443865.1 Clostridium sp. | reverse complement strand
TCCTTATCTTCATGTAATCTTAAACCTCTTCCAAGCTGTTGTAAAAATACTGTTAAGCTTTCTGTTGGTCTTAAGAATAATATTGTATTAACCTCTGGAATATCTACACCTTCATTATATAAATCTACAACAAAAATAAATTTAATTTCTTTATTAACTAATCTTCTCTTAGCCTCTGACCTATCTTCTTTTCTACTTTCATCTGTTAATGCCATAGATTCAATACCTAATTCATTAAATCTTTTAGACATAAATTTTGCATGCTCTTTACTTACACAAAAGCCTAAGCCTATTACATCTTCAATATCTGTTACATATTTATATAAAGAATTTACTATTTCCCTAACTCTTATATCATTTCCTGTATAAACATTATCTAAATCACTTATACTATATCCTTTTCTTTGCCATTTTAAAGTTGATAAATCTACAGAATCAGATACAGCAAAATATTGAAATGGACTTAATAATTTTCTATCAATAGCCTCTGGTAATCTTATTTCACCAGAAATCCTATCTTCAAAGTATTTAAATATATCCTTATTATCAGCTCTTTCTGGAGTTGCTGTTAATCCAAGTAAAACCTTAGGCTTATAATAACTTAATAATCTTTGATAAGATGGTGCTGCTGCATGATGAAACTCATCTACAATTATAAAATCATAATAATCCTCTGTAGTAATTTCACATAAATCCTTACTATTAAAACTTTGAATAGATACAAATAAATGCTCTAAACTATTTGGAACATTTCCACCTACCATTAAATCTCCAAAGTTATTATCCTTAAGAATTGCTCTAAAGGTATCCCTTGCTTGCTTTAGAATTTCTTCTCTATGAACAACAAATAATAATCTATTAGACTTTTTCTTATTCTCCTTACAAAAGTTCTTATAATCAAAAGCTGAAATGACTGTTTTACCTACTCCAGTTGCTGCAATAACAAGATTTTTATTTTTATTAAACAACTCTCTTTCAACCTTTAATTTCTCTAGTATCTCCTTTTGAAAAGAATATGGTCTTATATCAAAGGAATAATTAAATTCTTCATTATCTTGTTTCTTTTCCTTTTGTAAGGATCTCTTTAATAAACTTTTATCTTCATCAGTTCCTAAATAAGATATAAATTCTCCATCATTCCAATAACTTTCAAAGGTAGCTTCAAACTTCTTAATAATATCAAAGGAATCCTGCTCTGTAATTTTTATATTCCATTCTAAACCAGATGTTAAGGCAGCATTTGAAAGATTAGAAGAACCAATATATGCAGTAGTAAAGCCTGTTTCCCTTTTAAACATATAAGCCTTCGCATGAAGCCTTGTTCTTTCTGTATCATAGGATATTTTAATTTCTGCATTAGGTAGCTTGATTAATTCTTCTATAGCTTTTAAATCAGTGGCACCCATATAAGAAGTTGTAATTATCCTTAATTTCTTTCCAGCCATTGTAGCTTCTCTTAAACTTTCAATTATACATCTAAGTCCACTCCACTTTATAAAAGAAACTAATAAATCTATAGAATCAGAGGTTAGTATTTCCTTATTTAACTCTCCAAGCATATTAGGCTCTAGAGAAGCCCCTGTAAATAAAGAACTTTGAGATAAAGGAGTTACTGGCCTTATTATCTTTTCCTTCTTTAAAGCCTTTTTATTATTAACTTTGCTATATAAAGCATTAAGCATTTCCCCATTTTTATCTATTTCATACTTCTTAATATCATCTTCATTTGACACTTTACTTAATATGTTAATGATGTTATTACAAGCTTCTATTTGCTTTAATAACTTATCACTATCTTCTCTTTCTTTATCTCTTATATAATTTAAAGCTTTCCTAATTACTTTAGCTATATATTGAGAAAGAATCGTTTTTGCTTCTTCATTATCTATTTTGCTTTTTTCTATTATGAATTTTTCATTTTCTAATACTTTAAGTTGTTCTTGTATTTCATTATTTATTACTTGCTCATATAAACCTTGTTTCAATAAATTCACCACCAATTTTTCTTGTAATATCTAATAATATTTTATCATATTTGAAATACATATGGATATTTCAATTCTAAGAGCTACTTTATAAAAGTATAATTATACTTATCACATAAAAAGACTATATATAATTAATTAAAAATCAATTATATATAGTCTAATATTAATTATTTTAATGCTCTGTTAATCTATAACTTAATTAAAATTCTTCATTTATAATTTTTAAAACTTCTTCTTTCATGCTTGGATATTTTTCCAAATATTCTCGAATACTTTTTGCTTTTTCTAAAATTTTTATTTCATCTTTATTTTTTTCATTTATATTATCTAATAAGTTTTTATCTAAATCTAGCCCCTTTAAATCAGAATATGATTTAACAGCATTAATAAAACTATTTTTTCTACCCCTATCTAATGTATAACAATACTTCTCTATATTTGTCTCATTTACTTTAAGCAATTTATTACTCAACATAAATTCTAAAAACATTTCTATCTCAGTAACTATTTCATCTACATTAATATCTTTAAAAGAATTTAACCTCTTCTTAAGTGTATAATAATCAATTATGTCCTGCTTTATATAATCAATATTCTTTTTATTAATTATATATCTTCCATCAAAAGATAAAAAATTTCTTGATCCTGGAATATCATTATATCCCTTGTCATTTATAAAATTGTCATCTAATTTCTCTAAGATAGTATTAGTTCTTGATGAATAGTCTTTAGCTGTAAAAGCATCTTGTCCATGTCTTAATAAATATGTTAAGTATTTTGTAAACA
>NZ_JABUTB010000157.1 GCF_021443865.1 Clostridium sp. | reverse complement strand
TAAAAGAATTGCTGGTTTATTTTATACTTAACTTATATTCTGTTCAATTTTCAAAGATCATTTTCTTCATCGCTCTCAAGCGACTTCTATATATTATCACCTCGTGTTTTACTTGTCAACATGTTTTTTTCTTTCATTTGACTCGTTTCCCGAGAACATTGACTATTGTATCATAGACTAAATCTTATTCAAAAATATTAATCATATTTATTTGAAATTATCCTTTTCTTTCTTTATTATTATACTTATTTCTTTATTTTATGCATATTGATACGCTAGGATATGTTTAATTTAAATAATTCAATATTCTTTACTTTAAACATAAAAAATAAGTATTTATTATACAAATATAGAAATTAAAATGAATTAATAATATAATAGAATTTGTAATGTTTTGCATCTATAGCTCAGCAGGATAGAGCGCTGGACTTCGAATCCATCGGTCGGGGGTTCGAACCCCTCTAGGTGCGCCAAGATATACTGTCCAATTATATGAAACTAATATATTTATTATAACTTTTGTTATATGAATCTATTTTTATCTTATTGTATAATTGTAAATTTAAATTGGAGCTATTTTCACAGCTCCAATTTAAATACATTCCATTAATTCAGATATTATAAATATTTTAATATTAAAGCTGATATACCTTTTACTTTAATAACAGAATCATTTATTTCATAAATTCCGTTTTCATCAATATCAGTATCGTCTAATATAGCTAAAAATCTATTATGGTCTAACTTAACTTTAACATCATGTTTATTTCCATTAAATATCACTATTACCTTTTCAAGAGAATCCTTAAACTTATGTCCATCTAATATATACGCTACAATATTTTTTTGATTAAAATTTACCCCTTCTTTTAAGAAATTAATATTTTCATTAATATCATTGAATAAATCCATTCTAAATATCTTATGATTTTTTCTTAAATTTATTATTTTCTTATAATAATTGAAAATGTCAATATACTTTTCTTTTCTACTCCAATCAAATTTATTAACATAATCTGATGATTTATAGCTATTCTCCACCAAGCTTCCATCTTTTTCTCTCTTGCTTCTAAGAATCTCATCTCCTGAATGAATAAATGGTATTCCTTGTGATGTCAATATAATAGCTGCTGCTAATTTATTCATTTTGATTCTTTCTTCCTTACTGGATATCGGTTCTGCCAAGGATATTTTGTCCCACATTGTATAATTGTCATGAGCTGATGTATATGTAATAACTTGATGTGGTTCATTAGCCCATGGCCTCTTGGAGTATAAAAGTTTATTAAAGTCTATATCTTTATGTTTTGTTGATGCTACTATACCAAACTTAATAGTTTCATCAAAATCATTTACACCATTAATAAAGCCACCTTTTTCTCTTTCGAATACACTTCCCTTTATTGCATCCCTTATATCATCACTAAATACTCCTATTTGTAGATTCCCAAAGCTATTTACATTTTCTTTTAGTGATAATTTTGAGTTATCCATTGGAGATTTATCAGCCTTCCATCCTTCTCCGTATATTAATATATCATCTCTTAACGCTAATCTAATTTCTTTCATTGTATCAATATCATGAAGTCCCATTAAATCAAATCTAAAGCCATCTATCTTGTATTCATCAACCCAGTATTTTACTGAATCTAAAATAAATTTTCTTACCATAGCTCTTTCTGATGCTAATTCATTTCCACAGCCTGATCCATTAGAAAAATCTCCAAATTCATTTTGTCTATAATAATATTTTGGTACTATTTTGTTGAAATTCGAATTTTCTGTATCTGCAGTATGATTGAATACTACATCCATAACAACTTTAAAGCCTAGTTCATGAAGTTGCATAATTAACTCTTTAAATTCTCTTATTCTAACTTTCCCTTCATAGGGATTAGTTGCATATGATCCTTCTGGGACGTTATAGTTTAAAGGATCATAACCCCAATTATATTCTTCCTCGTTATAATTCATTTCATTAACAGTTTTATAATCAAATACAGGTAGTAATTGTATAACGTTTACACCCAAATCTTTTAAATGATTTATTCCTATATTTCTTCCATCATTTAAATAAGATGTATCCTTATAAAAAGCTTTAAATTTACCTTTTATATCTTTTTCTATTCCACAGCTATCATCTATTGTAAAATCTCTTATATGAGCTTCATATATAATAGCATCTAGAGGACTGTTAAATTTAGGAACTTTATGTTCATACCATCCTAAAGGATTTGTGTCATTTAAGTCTACTACCATCCCCCTATTTCCATTAACTCCAACAGCTTTTGCATATGGATCAACTACTTCATTTTCTACTTCTTGTCTTTTTACACGGTAATTGTAAAATTCTCCATCTAAGTCTCCTTCTACTTCTACCTCCCAAATTCCATTACACTTATAATTCATATCTATAACTTCTTCATGATAATTATTATAAAGATAAGGATTTTTACCAAACAAAATTACTTTTACTGATTCTGCTAATGGTGACCAAAGCCTAAATACTGTTTTTTCTTTACTATAAATTGCCCCTAATTCTCCATCATATTGATATAATTTATCAAACTCATCTACTGAATATCCTGTATATATATTAGACATATACTCCCCTCCCATAAGGACATTATATTACGCAAATTTATTTTTTCATATAAATTATTATTTTTTTGTTTAAAGTACTAAAATAATTAAGTTTTTTTGTCATTTTATAAAAAAAAAGCTTACGACTATCGTAAGCTTTTTTGGAGCGGGTGATGAGAATCGAACTCACGTAACTTGCTTGGAAGGCAAGGGCTCTACCA
>NZ_JABUTB010000156.1 GCF_021443865.1 Clostridium sp. | reverse complement strand
ATTATTATTTTCTTCATCTATAGTATTACCCATATTGTTATCTACTGGACTAGCAGTAGATTCACCAGCATTTTCACCATTTATTTCTTTTATTACTTGCTGACTTACTATAACTTTATTAGGATCTACTATTGTTTCTGTTTTTTGTCTTGAATCAAAATCTAAATCTACATTTACAGAAGTTTTAACCTTGCCCTTTCCTACTACTGGTTCTAATAACTGAATAATAGACTTTTGAAGTTCTTCTTCATATTTCTTCTCTAATGAAAACTGTTGGCTTATAGCATCTGAGCTGACAGCTACATTATCTTCATCAAATAAACCTTCTGTTAATAGGTTCATATTATCATCTACAACTTCAATATTTTCTTCTGGTACATTCTCTGTACTTTTTGAAACAAGTGCTACTATTGACTTAACTTGCTCCCTAGTTAATTTATTGCCAGAAGATATTTTTAAATAAACAGCAGCTTTGCCTGGTTCCTTATCTTCTACAAATACTGAATCCTTTGATGGTGTTATATGTATTCTTGCAGTTTCAACTTGAGGGAAGCTTTTAATAGTTTTTTCTAATTCCCCTTGCTGCATTCTTAATTTTTTAAGTTTAAATTCTTCATCAGTCATTCCAAAAGAACTACCTGAGTCCATAAGTTCATAACCAGTACTTCCATCTGATAACTCTGGTGCCAATTCTAATCTTAATTGGTCTACTTGAGATTTTGGTACTAGTATTGTATCTCCTTCTATTTTCATGTCTACTTTTTTCTCATTTAGCTTATTAATTACAACTTGGGCGTCTGTTGCTTCTAAGCTAGAAAATAAAACTTTATACTTAGTTGATGAGTTGTAAAAAAACATTGATATAATCGCAATAATAAAAGTAATTATTGTAACAATTACGGCAATTCTTATACCCTTATTAAATGTCTTAAATCTTCCCCATAGCTTACTAAGAATCTCCTTAAGCTTCTCCATTAATAATAGCACTCCTTCGTATTACAATTGCATTCTATTTAATTCTTGAACTGCCTCTACAACTTTATTTCTTACTTGAATAGCTAGTTGAAGTGACATCTTTGCTTCCTCCATACTAAGAACCATTTCATGGATGTCTACATCTTTTCCTGCAATGAAATCATTAGTTATGTTATCTGCCTCTATCTGATCTTGATTTACCTTATCTAAATTTTCCTTTAGAATATCTTGAAATTTACTCGAAGGATTATTATTACTAATAGCAGAATCTGTATTAGTGTTTTCAAAAATCTTTTCTAGTGGAACAAAATTATTAATTATCACTACAAGCTACCTCCCTAACTCTAATGTTTTTGTAAACATACTTTTTGTTGCATTTAGTGTATCTATATTAGCCTCATATGACCTAGATGCTGCAATCATGTCTGCCATTTCATTTAATAAATTTACATTTGGCATAGTAACATATCCATTTTCATCTGAATCTGGATGTGTAGGATCATATACTTTTTTTAAGGGTGATTTGTCATCTACTATACCCACAGCCTTAACTCCATTTAATCCCTTTTCCTTATCCAAATTTTCTTGGAAAATAGCTATTTTCCTTACATAGGGATTTCCATCTTCCCCTCTAGTTGTTGTTGCATTTGTCATATTAGATGTTATAGTATCCATTCTTAGTCTTTCAGCAGATAAGCCGCTGGCACTTATTCTCATAGTATTAAATAGTCCCATAATTATACATTACCTCCTGATATTACAGCCTTAGTCATATTAAGTTTTGAATTTGCTTGAGTTATTAGAGCATTATACATTAAAGTATTAGAAGCTTGATTCACTTTTTCCAAATCCATATCTACATTATTACCATCTGTTCTCATACTTGTACTATTATCTTCCTTAACAGATATTAAGGAATCATTTAATTCTCCATTTAAATGCACTTTTTTAGTTCTTTTTAATGTAAATTCATTTTTTGCATTATCTAAGTTTTCTTCGAAAGAAACATAGGATTTTTTAAAATTATCAGTATTAATATTTGCCATATTATTAGCTATAACCTTCCCCCTTAATGCAGAGGCATCTAATCCTAATTTAATAAATTGCATTGAAACATCATTACCAATATTCATAACCTTCTCCCCCCAATAAATATTCTATTTTACATTTTAATTCATTATTTTTGTTAATTCTTTTATTTAAATTAAAAAATATAATTATTCAACTAATAGTATGTAAATATTACCTGCATTAACATTATAATTTAATATAAATTATTTTTCTATAATATTTTAATATAAAATGACGATAACTTTTCTACATTTTTCGTATTTTTATTAATATTTTTAAAAGTTTTATTTAAATTTATATTTTAATACATTTTTTACCTGTCAATATGTAATTATTAAAATTTAATTAAACTTATAAAAAAAAGAGAAGTTCTAAGAACTTCCCCTAATTATTTACTTCATATTTTCAAGTACTCTTAAAATTTCTTGTGGAAATCTATTGGTTTGTTGCATTAATGCAATTGAAGTTTCATGTAGGACTGAAGTCCTTGCATATTCTGCCATTTCTAAAGCTACATCAGTATCTCTAATTCTACTTTCTGCATTTTGTAAATTAAATGAGCTACCACCTAAGTTTTCTGAAGATGTTTCCATCCTATTTTGAATAGCTCCATATCTACTTCTTACAGAATTAACAGTGTTAATAGCTGCATCAACTATACTAAGATTTTTGTCTAAATCCTCTTTTTTAGTAACATCTAGTGAGCTTAAAGTGTTTCCCTTTTTATCAACAAGAACATCTGTAGTTAAATTATAAATTGGGATTTCTATTTCTTCCTGTGCATTAGCTCCTACTACATGCTTTAAGT
>NZ_JABUTB010000155.1 GCF_021443865.1 Clostridium sp. | reverse complement strand
AAAATTTTAAATAAACTTATATGTTTAATAATACCATAAATTCCATAAATTTATAATAATTTCTTAATATATAATTCACCATTTATATTCTCTCCTTAAGATTATTATTATATAATTTTTTTAATGATTCTAATTTCATTTGAAGCACCATTAAAATTAATAGTATTTTGAAATTTTATAAGGCTTTGTATTGCTTTACTTAATTAATTTAGTATATAAAAAAAGATATAGGATTTATTAGCTATTACACTAATTATCCTATATCTATTATCTATCTTTTTCTAATTTAAATTACTAGAATTCTTTTTAATCTTTACTTTGTTTTACTCTTTTAGCTAATATATCTGCATTCATAGAAACTATATTACCACAATTTAAGCATGTAAATTCTATTGAAGGTGAGATATCTCCATTGACTTGGTTATCATCCCTATCTACTGGAAGTTTTGCTGTAATATTATAATTTGCCATAAAATTGTCTGAATTACATACTGGGCATTTTAATGTTTCTAATGCCTTTTTAGCCATATCTTCAATTTGTATTTCTTTATCTATCATAATATCACTCCTTTTATATATAGTTCTACAATTTATTATATATTCCTCCAAAGAAATGATTATTTGATATGTTCTTTTTTTTAAATGTAACTCTATGAATAAAAATCATAAAATACTTAATAACAACTACTTAACCATTTACCTTTTTGTTATTTGCACCTATCATCATTGCATTTTCAAGGCCCTTCTTAGATTTTATGAATTTATCAACTTTTCTTAAATTCTTCATATTTGCTTTTGTTTCAGTTTCATGTTTATGTCTGGCATCAGAATTACGATATATTGAGAATATTAATATATAATATAGAAATCCAGATAATAGGAAAATCCAATTATAATCAAAATCCAAAAATAGCATTAAAATAGCTCCCAATACTTCAACTAAAAAAGATATTAAAAATAATCTAGGAAGATTTATTGGCACACTTCCCATAGTTTCTTTTGTTCTAGCATTGACAGCAACGTAATGAAGAAACTTTTTCGTTCCTTTAATTTGCTGGTAACTGTATAACCATACTGGTAAATAAGCAGACTTCCATAGTTGTCCTTTAATATCAAGTTCTTCAGATTCCCAAGCTACACCACGATCATATTCTTTTAATGTATCATTTGCTGAAAATCTAGCAATATCTTTTGCTTGGATATCAACTATAGATTTAATATCTTTAATATTAGTATCCCTTTTTTCCGACGCATATCCTTTTAAATAATTTGAATTCCATTTTACAGAGTTTTCTACGTCAAATGGCATTATTGAATTTATTATATTATTAGTTTTATCTGATGCATTTTTATTTAATTTATCAGAGCTAGATTCTACAGATAAATCATCAATAATTAAATCAAATTCTCTTTTAACTTCATATAAATCTGCATCATAATATGTCTTCTTGTTGTCTTTATTACCACTATAATATTTTCTAATTAATCGTTCTCCCTTTCCTTGAAAGTTTGCATGAGCATTTATATCAACTATTACATATGGAAGATAAATCCCCATTATATTATCTGTTGTAAATTCTTCTTTAAATTTAGGATTAGCAAAGAACTTCCTTCTTCCAACGAAATTTTTTATTTCATTTTCAGCAGTTTCTTTTGTAATGTTAAAGGGTAATACTAAATCAGGAATGCTACCATTCTCAATTTGTTGATTTATTGATAAAGTATTTCTGCACCAGTGGCATCTAGCTTGAGTTACTTCTGAAGTATCTATTACTACTTCAGAACCACAACTAATACATTTTAAGGTTAAAATATCATCAGCATCTTCTAAAATATCTTGAAGTCCCGATCCAATAACTTGTCCATGTATATTACTTATATCAGTTTCTAATTCAACTACTTTTTCTTGCTGAAATTCATGTCGGCAAAAATTGCATTTTAATTGTCCAGTTTTAATATTAAGTTTTATATCTGTAGATCCACATTTAGGACATTTATCTTGTCCATCTTCAGCACCAATATCTGTTTCTATGATTCTAGTTTCTTCAAGTAAACTATTTTCATTATTTTTATAATCCTTTTCCATAATATCATAACCCCAATATTTTTGCTTTTAGCAAATCATATTCTTCTTGTGAAATTGCTCCAGCATCAAGAAGCTTTTTCATTTGTAATATTCTAGCTACTGGATCATCTTGTGAAGATTCTGATTGTTGAGTTTGCTTGCTTTGCTCTTTAATTGGTTCTTCAGTTGGTTGTTGACCAAAGGCAGGTTTATAACTTGATTGTGTTTCTTCTTGTTTCATCCCTCCCATAATTCCATTAGCAGCATTAAATCCCATGCCCATAAATGCCATATTAGCTCCCCCGCCATTTTGCATTCCACGTGCTGCTGCTTGTTGCATAAATGAATTCCCACGATTTCCAGATAATGCATCTGCTTTCTTAACATCACTCATTAAAGCTTTAGTATCTTCATCATATTCTATAGCAAGTATTGCAGTTTTAACTATTTCTAGCCCACGATCTGTTTTCCATTGATATGCATCTTCTATAGCCTGTGACATAGCTTGAGCAAATCCAATTTGATCTCTTTGTATTTTTGAAATACGATTTCCCATCCTTGGATCATTTGTGTAAGTTGAGAAGGCAGCTGATAATGTACCCACAATCTCATTGAAAAGTTGTTCTCCAGCATCATTGTCCATATCAGCAAAATCAAACACAGGAGAACTAGATTGCAAATACTTTGCTGGTACA
Organism: Clostridium sp.; assembly: GCF_021443865.1. Lineage (GTDB taxonomy): Bacteria > Bacillota > Clostridia > Clostridiales > Clostridiaceae > Clostridium. Next base: position 149 of record NZ_JABUTB010000155.1, on the reverse strand, counting down.
AAATTCTTAACAAACAACAAAGGATCAACAATCTTTAAAGTATAAGTTCCTCTAACTAATGCACCTACTTGTGTTCCAAAATAAGCATCATCCCAGTAAATTTCAGATTGAGTACCAAATTTATTATTAGGTATCTCTTTTAAATTAAT
>NZ_JABUTB010000154.1 GCF_021443865.1 Clostridium sp. | reverse complement strand
GAAGCATCTATGGGGCATGTTAGAGATTTGCCTAAAAGTACATTAGGCGTTGATATAGAAGATAATTTTAATCCAAAATATATAACTATTAGAGGAAAAGGTGATTTAATAGCTAAATTGAAAAAAGCTGCTAAAAAAGCAGATAAAGTTTTTCTTGCAACTGACCCTGACCGTGAAGGAGAAGCTATATCTTGGCATTTAGCCAATATATTAAAAATATCAGAAGATAAAAAATGTAGAATCGTATTTAATGAAATAACAAAAAATGCTGTAAAAGCCTCTATAAAAGAAGCAAGACAAATTAATTATAATTTAGTTGATGCTCAGCAAGCTAGAAGAGTTGTAGATAGATTAGTTGGATATGAAATTAGCCCAATTTTATGGAAAAATGTTAAATGGGGATTGAGTGCTGGAAGAGTTCAATCATCAGCGCTTAAACTAATATGTGATAGGGAAAATGAAATTAAAGCCTTTGAACCTAAAGAATATTGGACAGTAGATTGTACAGCTACAAAGGACCGAAAAAAATTCCCTATAAAATTAACTCAATATAAAGGTAAAAAAATTGAAATAAGCACAGAAGAAGAAAGTAATAAAATAATAGAAGAATTAAAAAAGAATAAATTTATAGTTACTAAAGTTAAAAAAGGCACTAAGTTAAAAAATCCATTAGCTCCATTTACCACTAGTACACTTCAACAAGAAGCCTCAAAAAAACTTAATTTTATGACTAAGAGAACAATGTCAATAGCTCAAGTTTTATATGAAGGTGTAGAAGTAAAAGGGCATGGGACTGTAGGTCTTATTACTTACATGAGAACAGACTCTGTTAGAATATCAGATGAAGCTCAAGGAAAGGCTCTTGATTTTATTAATTCTAATTTTGGAAAAGAATATATACCAGCTAAGCCAAGAGTTTATAAGAGTAAGAAAAATATACAAGATGCTCACGAAGCAATTAGACCATCTGTAATTGAAATTACTCCAGAAGTTGCAAAAAATTCATTAACTTCAGAGCAGTATAAATTATATTCTCTAATTTGGAATAGATTTATGGCAAGTCAAATGGCATCTTGTGAACTTAATACTAATAGTATTGAAATTATGAATGGAGATTATAAGTTTAAAGCTAGTGGTTCAACAGTTAAATTTGATGGATTTATGAAGCTTTATGAATATATGACAGAAGAGGATAATGAAGATGTTTCATTACCAAAACTTGAAGAAAATGACGAATTAAATAAGGTTAATATAGAAGGAAAACAGCATTTTACTCAGCCACCAGCTAGATATACTGAAGCATCATTTGTTAAGCTACTAGAAGAGAAGGGGATAGGAAGACCAAGTACCTATGTTCCAACGATTTCTCTTTTATTAAATAGAGATTATGTAAATAGAGAAAAGAAGAATTTAGTTCCAACAGAACTTGGGTTTATTGTTAACAATATAATGGAAGAGTATTTTCAGCAAATCGTTGATGTAGATTTTACTGCAGAGATGGAAAGAAATTTAGATTATATTGAAGAAGGCAAGGAAGAGTGGAAAAGAGTTGTAGAAGAATTCTTTACTCCTTTGAAAGGAGCTTTAGAAAAAGCGGAAAAAGAAATATCTAAAGTAGTAATTGAAGATGAAGTAAGTGATGTTCCTTGTGATAAATGCGGTAGGATGATGGTTATTAAACGTGGTAGGTATGGAAAGTTCTTAGCTTGTCCTGGTTATCCTGATTGTAAAAATGCTAAACCTATAGTAGAAGAAATTGATGCACCATGTCCTAAATGTGGAGGGAAAATACTTGCTAAGAAAAGTAAAAAGGGTAAGAAATTCTTTGGATGTTCTAATTATCCGAACTGTGACTTTGTAAGTTGGAATGAACCATTGAAAGACAAATGTCCAGAATGTGGTGAATATATGGTTTTAAAATATAGTAAAACTAAGGGGAATTATGCTCAGTGTTCAAATTCGAACTGTAATAAAATTGTTAATATAAAAACTGTAAAAGATGAAGAATAATTAAACGAAATTGATTACATGTGAATAAAATATTAAAATTAAATATTTTTTTCTAGAAAATGTCGAAATTACTAAGAAATTTGTTGAAAATAAAAAATTCCTATGATAGTATAAATAAGTAGTAAACATATTTTTGGAAAATTTATATAATTTGAAATTTTCTAAAAATTTCAGGGCTTATTCGTAGGAGGAAGAGTGAATGTCAGCGTTATTAAATAAGACTAGGATGTTAAATAAAATATTACAAAAGTCAGGAACTGATCCGGTTGCTTTTGAAGATATAAGTGAATTATTAAGTGATGTATTATCATGTAATGTATATGTTACTAGTAGAAGAGGAAAAGTACTAGGATATACATTTTCTAAGAATTTTGAATGTGATGTAATGAAGAAACAAGTTGTAGATGAAAAGAGATTTCCGAAGGAATATAATGAAAACCTACTAAATATACATGAAACTGCTGCTAATCTATCTAACCAAGGATTATGTGTTTTCGAAGATGAAGGAAATTGCATTATGGAAGATAAGATAACTACTATTGTACCTATAATGGGAAATAGAGAAAGATTAGGAACATTAATTCTAGCAAGATTTGGAGAACACTTTACAGATGAAGATTTAGTTCTTGCAGAGTATAGTGCAACTATAGTTGGATTAGAAATATTAAGATCTAAGCAAGTTGAAATTGAAGAGGAAGCTAGAAAAAAAGCTGTTGTTCAATTAGCTATTGGAACATTATCTTATTCAGAACTTGAAGCAGTTGAACATATATTTGGTGAATTAGAAGGTAATGAAGGATTATTAGTTGCATCAAAGATTGCTGATAAAGTTGGAATTACTAGAAGTGTAATTGTTAATGCATTAAGAAAGTTTGAAAGTGCAGGAGTTATAGAATCAAGATCTCTTGGAATGAAGGGAACACATATTAAGATTTTAAATGACAAGTTATTAGATGAATTAAAAAAAATAAATTAACATAAACTAAAAGCGTTAAATTACTATTAATTTAACGCTTTTTAATTTCGTATAATAATTTAATTTATTAA
>NZ_JABUTB010000153.1 GCF_021443865.1 Clostridium sp. | reverse complement strand
TAAATCCATAACTTCTTGTACTGAACCTTCTGCAAGCATTGCAAAACCTGTTTGTCTTGCAGCCATAACGTCTTGATGATCTCCAAATATACTTAATGAAGAAGTTGCTAAAGCTCTTGCTGATACATGGAATACTGTTGGAAGCAGTTCACCTGCAATCTTGTACATATTTGGTATCATTAATAATAAACCTTGAGATGCAGTATATGTTGTAGTTAATGCACCAGCTTGTAAAGATCCATGAACTGCACCAGCAGCTCCTGCTTCTGATTGCATTTCCATAACTCTAACTGGTTGACCGAATATGTTCTTTCTTCCTTGTGCTGCCCACTCATCTACGTGTTCAGCCATTGGTGAAGATGGTGTAATTGGGAATATAGCTGCTACTTCTGTAAAAGCATAAGATATATGAGCGGCAGCTGTATTACCATCCATAGTTTTCATTTTTCTCATTATGTTTGACCTCTCTTCCTTATATATAAATATAATAATATTCAAATACAGAATTTTAAAACTGTATTGAAAATTTAAGAATGAATTATTAGTAATAAAAATTTATTTTCTTCAATAGAAGTCTAAGCACTTAACCCCTTTGTAAGTACTTCTATAAAGTCATTATCCTCTTAAAGAATTTATTTAGTTAATTTCTCTCCAAGTTTTCTTGCTTCTTTTAAATCTTCTTCACTTGGTGATTCTTTAACGGCAATGCTTCCTATAACATTAAAGTCATAGTCTTTCATTCGTTGAATCCAATCATCCATGAACTTTCCATCGTCCCATCCATATGATCCAAATAATACTATCTTCTTTTGCTTGTTAGGTAGTAATTTAAATTGGTTTATGAAAGGTTCCATTTCCTGTTGTTCAATTCTATTATTGTCCATTGAAGGGCTTCCAAAGGCAACTGCATCTGCTTCATTTACATCTTCAATTGTTGCATCATAAACATGTTTGATGATTACTTCTGAATTTTGGCTTTTAGCACCTTCAGCAATTGAATTTGCAAGAACTTCAACATTTCCTCCATTACTCCAATATATAATAGAAATTTTTTTCATTAATACATCACCTCATCATCTGACTAAAAAGTCACTACTTGGATAAATATTACCTATTTTTACACTTACTATTTTATTATATAACACTATTTTTATTTTGCAAGTTTTCTGAGCCTAATATTAGCACAATATTGTTCTTTCAGGTAAAAAAAACCGTATTTTACTTGGATATTTTTATACTATTAGCTATTACTTCTAATATTGAGTCAACTCCATTACTTATACCACTATTTTTCATGTTTTGAATTAAAACATTTTTCTTATTTTTAAGTTCTTTAAGTTTTATAATTATTTTTTTATCATTCTCTATCATTTCATCTTCATCTAAAACAATAGAATATCCTTCTTTTCCAAAGGATTTAGCATTTAAAATTTGGTCTCCTCTGCTTATCTTCTTTGATAAAGGAATTAATAAAGTTGGTTTATTTAATGCTAATAATTCAAAAATAACATTTGCACCAGCTCTAGAAATCACATAATTAGCAGCCTTTAATAAATGTGGTAATTCTTCTTTAACATATTCAAACTGAAGATATCCACTTTTCCCATTTAAGTTTTTATCTAAATTATTCTTTCCACATATATGAATTATATTGTAGTTTTTAAGTAATTCTTCTAAGTTATTTCTAACAGCTTCATTTATACTTTTAGCTCCTAAGCTTCCTCCGATTACAAGTAAAATTTCTTTATTTTCCTTAAAAGCACAAATTTCTTTTCCTTTTTCCTTACTTCCATTTAATATTTCTTCTCTAATAGGAGTTCCTGTTAATACACCTTTATTATCTTTTATATAGTTTAAGCTTTCTCTAAAGGTTACACATAGCTTATTACAGAAAGGAGCGGATAATTTATTTGCAAGTCCTGGAGTTAAATCTGATTCATGAGAAATAACAGGTATCTTCTTCATAGAGGCTGCAATAACTACTGGTACTGCAACAAATCCACCCTTCGAAAATATCACATCTGGCTTTTCTTTTCTTAATATTTTATTAGCTTCTATTACACCCTTCATTACTTTAAAAGGATCTGAAAAGTTTTTAAAATCAAAGTATCTTCTTAACTTTCCAGATGATATTTCATAGTATGGTATATTGGCATCTCTTATAATTTCTTTTTCTATACCATCTTTACTTCCAATATATTTTATTTCAAAACCTCTTTTTTTTAGTCCAGGAACTAAAGCTAAATTTGGAGTTACATGTCCTGCTGTTCCTCCTCCGGTCATAATTATTTTATATTTACTCATATAAACACTCCTTTAAAATATAAATCCTATTTCAATATATCATATAATCATTTTTTATTTAATGTTATCTTTAAATTTTATTAAAAATAATTATTAATTTCTACTACCACTATTATGTCCAATTTCCTTTACTTACATATAATATTTCTCTAAAATTTACACAAGCTATAATTACAAAGATGAAAAGGAGGTGAAAATATTATGGCACAAAAATTAGTACCAGAAGCTAAAAACGGATTATCTAAATTCAAGAATGAAGTAGCTAGTGAAATGGGTGTTCCTTTCAGTGACTACAATGGAGATCTTACTTCAAAACAATGCGGAAGTGTTGGTGGAGAAATGGTTAAAAGAATGGTTGAACAATATGAAAACACTATAAAATAGTCTTTGATTATATAGACCATTAAATATTTAAAATAGGAACTGTCTTATAGTTTAAATTAATAATGATAATACATTGCTAATTTAAAGTTATTGAGACAGTTCCTTATTTATATTCTGTAGAATTTTTAAATACTATTTTAATTAACTTTTATTTAATTCTTATATTTTTTATATTAAGTTGAATACTTCTGTTCCCATTAAATTCATTTATATTGGGATAATAAATTAAATCTGCTTTAATATTTAAATAACTTGTATTGCAAGCTTCAATAAATTTTGAATCTCCATATTTAAATATTAAGTCTTCTTTAAAACTTTCAAATTTATCAAAACTTATACCATCTATATAAAGATAATTTCCATTTAGTTCAAATCTAAATCT
>NZ_JABUTB010000152.1 GCF_021443865.1 Clostridium sp. | reverse complement strand
GGAGGATTAATATGAAAATTTTAGCGGTTTGTGGATTTGGAGTAGGCTCATCAATGATTTTAAAAATGTCAATAGAAAAGGTTTTAAAGGAAATGGGTGTAGATGCAGAGGTAGATAACACAGATATAAATGATGCTAGAGGAGCTGCCTGTGATGTAATATTTACTAGCCCAGAGCTTCAACAAGAATTAAAAGGAACAGTAAGTGTGCCTGTTTATCCAGTAAAAAAATACATGGATTTAGCAGAAGTTAAAGAGGTTGTACAAAAATATTTAAATAATAAATAATAAATAGGAGGATGGTTTTATGGATTTTTTAATTAATAATGTTTTACGTAACCCACCGTTATTATTAGGTTTAATAGCAGCTATAGGATTAATACTTCAAAAGAAGAAACTTGCTGATATAGTGAAGGGTTCATTGTTAGCAGCTTTTGGGATGGTAATATTAGATCAAGGAACTTCAATGCTTATAAGTTCAATAGCACCAATAAATAATGCTTTCCAAAGCTTAAGTTCTGCAGGAGTAGCTGTAGATGGATTAAATGATGCTACATTTACTGCAAGTTATGGTGGAACAATAGGTTTAGCTATGTTTATAGGTCTAGCTATTCATATTTTAATAGCTAAATTTACTCCAATTAAGACTATATTCTTAACTGGTCATATGTTATGGTGGTTCCCATTTATATTTGTAGCAGCTGGAGTTGAAGGTGGACTAACTGGATGGGCACTTATACTATTTGGTGCAATTTTATCAGCTCTATATTGGTCAATTATGCCTTGGTTATTAAGAAAATATGTAAGTGATGTTACTGGAGATACTTCATTTACATTAGGACATCCAAGTGGAATTTTAGCTTTACTTTCTGGATTTGTTGCTAGCAAAGTAGGAAATAAAGAAAAATCAAGTGAAGATTTAAAACTTCCAGCAGGTCTTTCATTCTTTAGAGAAATTTCAATAACTGGTGGAATAGTAATCTTTATTATGTTTATAATTGTTGGACTTGTTATACCAGAAGCTTTTGCAGAGTCAGGACAAAACTTGTTTATGTATGCAATTACTCAAGGTTTTGTTTTTGGTGCAGGATTAATAGTAATGTTACAAGGTGTTAGAATGTTAATTAATCAAATAGTACCAGCATTTAAAGGAATTTCTGAAAAGATTGTTCCAAATGCACTTCCAGCTTTTGATTGCCCAATATTATTTAATTATAAACCTAATGCTGTATTAATAGGATTTATTACAGCAATGATAACATCAACAATTTTAGTTTTAATAAGTAATTATTTCAATATATTTAATATTTTATTAATTCCTTTAGTTATAACTTCTTTCTTTGAATGTGGTGCAGCTGCAGTTATAGGAGAAGGACAAGGTGGTCTTAAAGGAGCTATATTTGGAACAATGACAGCAGCTATTTTAATGGTAGCTTTAGTAGGAGTATCATCAATGATTTACTCAGGTACAATTCAAAACTGGATATTAATATTCGGTGGTAATGATTTATCTCTATTTGGAGTTATAGGTAAGTTAATTGCTTCAGTATTTGGAGGAATGTAAAATTTTTAATTTCTAAAAGATTAATTAGATAAAAATACTTAATTTTTAATCTTAGGAGGTGAGTTTTAAGTATGGAATTTAAATATTTTGATAAAATAAAAGAAGTAATAGATATAGTAGAAATTGAAGAAAAGGAAAATATGGCTAAAGCAACTAAAGTAATTGTAGATGCTATATTAAATAAGAAGTCTATATTTTCTTTTGGAGCATCTCATGCAGGAATATTAAGTGAAGAGTTATTCTATAGAGCAGGTGGACTTGTTGTTATAAATCCTATATTTGCTAAAAATTTAATGCTAGATACTTATCCAATAACATTAACTAGTGAAATGGAAAGGCTAGAAGGCTATGGAACTGTAGTAGCAAAAAAGAGTAATATTTCAAATGGAGATGTTGTAATTGTACATTCAGTTTCAGGAAGAAATCCAGTAAGTATAGAAGTTGCTATTGAAGCAAAGCGTATTGGAGCTACTGTAATTTGTATAACTAATTTAAATTATTCAAAGGAAGTATCATCAAGACATTCATCAGGAAAGAACTTATATGAAGTTAGTGATATAGTTATTGACAATCATGGTGAAAAGGGTGATGCATGTGTAGAAATTAATGGATTAGATCAAAAGGTTAGTCCTACATCTACAGTAATTGCAGCAACTATTATGAATTCAGTAGTAGCAGAGGCAACTCAAAAGCTTATAGATAATGGAATAAAAACACCACCAATATTTTATAGTGCAAATATAGATGGTGGAGATGAGCTTAATAAAAAGATTTTTGAAGAATATAAGAATGTAATTCATTATAAATATTAATTTAAAGAAGCATATAGATGATTATGGGAAAATTATATACACAAGAATCTAATTAATGAATGCTAAAAGTACTCAAAGAATAATTGAGTACTTTTTTTAGTTTTAAGACTTTAATTTTTATAACAAAGTACATTGAGAAAGGTAAACATAAGGCTCCTTAAAATAGGTAATATAATATATTATCATAAAATTAAGTAGATGTGATAATTAGTAAAATATATATTAGTATAAAATTTTAGAAAAAATATTAAAAAATTTTTAAAATCCTTTATTACATGCGTATATAAGATATGAGGAGGTGATAAAGATGGCAGCAAGTTCAGTATTAGTTGGAAATTCATTAGCAGTAGGATACCAAATAGGAGTTGATTCTAAAGGAAATAATATTTTTAAAGGACAAAACTTTAAAAATATTTCAGCAGATGCAACAAATGAAGATTTAGTTGTATTAGCTGATGCTATAGGAGGTATCCTAGAGCATGATGTTACTTCTATAAAGAAGGAGCAAACTTATGTAATAACTAGAGGTTAGTATTATCTTAGGTTATTAGTAAAGGAACCTTATTAACATAGTTTTAGAAATATAACATTATTAAAGTGATATTAGTAAGGTGACAATTTAATTATCATAGAAAGGAGGACATGCAATGATTCAAAGAACTGCAAGTATGAGTTTTAAGGATGAAGCTGGTAATAAGCATACAT
>NZ_JABUTB010000151.1 GCF_021443865.1 Clostridium sp. | reverse complement strand
GAGTCTTTATTATTTAAATAAAATATTTATTATAGAGAATTCATTTTTTATTATTGCAATAGATGGAATAATAGGAGCCCTAATATTCTTTGTTTTGTGTAAAATATTTAGAATTGAAGAATTTGAAGAAGCCTTAATTATTATTAAGGAAAAAATTAAAAGGAGGGAAGGTTAATGAAAATATTATTTATTGCTTGTTATTCACCGCTAATAAATAATTCTGCATCTATTGAAACACTTCAATATTTGAATAATTTAGCTAAAATTCAGGATAATGAAATTCATCTTTTAACTGTAAATTTTCCTCCTAATTCAATTTATTATGATGAATATATTTTAAGTATGCTAGATCCTAAAGTTAAATTACATATTATTTCTGGTGGAATAGTATTTGAAAAGATAATGCCTAAAAAGAGAAACTCTTTAGGAACTGTTAGTAATAGCAATAAATTTAAAGCTAAAATAAAAGGAATTCTTAGAAAAGCTAAAAGTATATTTGCTATTCCTGATATATATCTATATTGGGCTATAAAAGCAAGTGGTTATGGAATTAAACTAATGGAAAAAGAGAAGTTTGATGTTATGTTTTCTATGCATGAACCACCTTCTAGTCATATATGTGCTTATAGAATTAAGAAAAAATATAAAAAACTTAAGTGGATAGCTTATTGGAGTGATCCTTGGCTAAAAGATTCCACTAGAGAAGGTTCTAGCTTTATTAGAAAGAAAATAGAAGGAAATTATGAAGAGAAAATAGTTAATTTAGCAGATAAACATATTTTTGTTACAAAGGCTAATAGAGATGATTACGTAAGAACTTATAATTTAAATATTGATAATACTTATATAATAACAAGAGGATATGATGCCAAGGTATATAAAGATATTAAGGAAAGTGAAAAACCTGTTTTAATTAATGATAAGATGATTAATATAGTTTATGCTGGAGAAATTTTCTCAAAGCTTAGAGATATAAGACCTTTTATTAAAGCTTTAAATACTATTAAAAAAGATAATTACTCACTATATAATAAATTGAACATATTATTTTTTGGGAATATAGATAACGAAGAAGTAAGAACTGAACTTCTAGAAATAGATAATGTGAAAGTTTCTAATAGAATTCCTTATAAAGAAGCCTTAGGGTATATGATAAATGCAGATATACTATTGCTTTTTGGAAATAAAAATTCTAAACAAATTCCAGCAAAAATTTATGATTATTTTGGTTGTTATGCGTATATTCTAGTTGTTTTAGGAGATGAAAATGATCCTATACTTGATGTTGTTAGCAATAAAGATAAGTGCAGAGTAGTTATTAATAATAGTAATGATATTAATGATGCAATTATTGATTTGACAAACAGAATAATTAGTGGAAGTAAGTCTAATGAAATTGCTGAATACGAATGGGAGAATATATCTAAAAGATTAGATTTAATATTAAGGGAGGATTAGCAATGCATGTTATGTTTATACCATCTTGGTATCATAATAAGAGAAATCCAGTACATGGAAGCTTCTTTAAGGAACAAGCAGAAGCTATTCAAGAAAGTGGAGTTAAAGTCACGGTAGCCTATAATGAAGTGTGGCCATTAACTCAATTATTTAAAATTAATGAAAAGATAGGAATTAGCTTTAGTATTGAAGATAAACTAAGAACATATAGATATAAGAACTTTAACTACTTACCTAAGAATCCTAAAATGTTTAGTATTTTTAACAGGAGAATGGATAGACTTTATAGGAAAATTGTGGCAAAAGAAGGTAAAGTTGATTTAATACATTGTCAGTCTTCTTTTTGGGCTGGAATTAGTGCTGCATATATATCAAAAAAATATAATATTCCTCTAATTATAACTGAACATTCATCCTTAAAGACTGCTGTTTATATTAAGGATAGTTATAAACCCTTTATTAAAAAGTCTTATTTAGATGCTGATGCTTTAATAGCAGTAGGAAGTGGACTAAAGAAAGAAATTAGTGAGTTTTCTGGAAGAAGTGATGTAAAGGTAATACACAATTTAATTCCAGTAGAAAGATTTAATATTGGAAAATATGATAATGATATATTTACTTTTTTCTCTTTAGCCTTTTTAGAAGGGGGAAAGGGAATGGACGTATTAATAAAAGCCTTTGCAAAATATTTTATAAATACAAACACTAAATTAGTTATAGGTGGAGATGGAAGTCAAAAGGAATTTCTAATTAATCTAGCTAAAGAACTTGAAATAGAGAATCAAATAGAGTTTTTAGGAGCTTTATCTAGGGAAGAAGTGTCAAGTTATATGAGTAGATGTGATACCTTTGTTCTTGCTTCAAAATATGAGACCTTTGGTGTTGTGTATATTGAAGCACTTGCATCAGGAAAACCTGTTATAGGAACTTATAATGGTGGCGCTGAGGATATTATTAATAATGATAATGGTTTATTAGTTAAGGTCAATGATATTGATGATTTAGGCAATGCTATGAAATATGTATATGAAAATATAAGTTTATATGATGCTGAAAAAATTAGATATGAATGTATAGAGAAATATTCAAAGAAAAAAATTATTAATGAAATATTAAATGTATATAGTTATTTAATGAAAGAGAGGTAATTAAAATGTTGTTTAAGTATTATAAAATAGAGGATTTTTTAGAAGAATTATCTTCAGATGCACCATCTCCTGGTGGTGGAAGTACTGCAGCGTTAGTTTTTGCTCTTTCTGTAAGTTTAAACTCTATGGTTTATTCATTAACTGTAGGTAAAAAAGTTTATGAAGCATTAAAAGATGAAGAAAAAGAAAAGATGTTAACTTTACATAAGGAAGCTAAGAATTTAGTTGTGGTTGCTACAGAATTTATGGAAAAAGACAGAAAAGATTTCTTAAGTCTTATGGAATCATATAAATTACCTAAAAGTAATGAAAAAGAAGTAGAATTAAGAAAAGAAAAGATTAAAGAATTTACAATTAAAGCAATGAATACACCTATGGAGTTAGCAGAAGAATGTATTAAGTTTTATGAAAACATAGAATTTGCTATAAGATATGGAAATAAAAATTTAGTTTCTGATGCTGGGGTAGCAGCAACTTTATTACATTCAGCAATTGAAAGTGCAATAATT
>NZ_JABUTB010000150.1 GCF_021443865.1 Clostridium sp. | reverse complement strand
GCTGGTGCAGCTTCTCCTTCATATACATATCCACATATTGTACAAACAAATTTTTTCATAATTAAACTCCTCCTATATTATACTCTCCACATTTAATTTATTTCTTGTTTCGTTCTTCACAAGAATTATTATATAATAATAATTATTAGTTGTAAAGTAATAATTATAATATTTTTTAAAAACTTTTAATCTCTTTTATATATTTAAAATAAAAAAAGGAAATTCATCAGTTTTTTTGAATTTCCTTTTATTATATTTAGTTATTTTCTATTTAATTACTTTATTTTTAATGCAGTTTCCATATCTGAAATAATAGTATCTATTGCCATAATTCCACTTCCGCCAACATACCACGCTTGTGGATTTACGTATACAATATTTCCGTTTTCATATGCTTTAGTTGTCTTTACTAGTTCATTTTCTACATTTTCCTTAACTGATACTTGAGTTCCAGTTATAGCTCCTCTATCTAAAACTAATAAATAATCTGGATTCTTTTCCTTTATATATTCGAATGAAATATTTTGTCCATGATCAGATACTTCAATTTGTGTATCAGCTGGAGTAAATCCAAACTTACTATAAACCATATCATATCTTGAACCTTCACCATAAACTGATAATGAACCTTCATTAAACATTGTCATTAAAGCTGTAGCATTGTTCTCTTTTACCTTTGAATTTACAGCTTCTAATCTAGAATTTATCTTATCTAATTCAGCTGTAACTCCCTCTTCATTATCAAAAATCTTCCCTAAAACCTTAGCATTATTTTCTGCTGAAGCAAATATATCACTATTAACTGTACCTAAATATAATACTGGTGCAATTTTCTTTAAATCATCATAAAATGCTTCTTGTCTTCCTTCTATTATAATTAAGTCTGGCTCAACTTCATTAATTTTTTCTAAATCAAATTCCTTTACTGAACCTAAATCTACATATTTATCGTCTTTATATTTATCTAAGTATGATGGCAATGATGACTTTGGAAGAGCAACTGGTTCAACACCTAACTTTGTCATTATATCTAATGAACCATAGTCTAAAACAACAACATTTTTAGGATTTACCGAAATCTCAACGTCACCCTTTTGATCTGTTACAACAACTGTTTTACTTTCTTCCTTTGGTGCTTCTTCTGTAGTTCCTGTGCTACATCCTACCACTCCAACTGCTAATAACATAGCCATACTTAATGTAGCTAAAAATCTTTTTTTCATTAATAATACCTCCATTTTATATAAACATTATTTTGTAACTTTTCAATATCTTTAAAAATATATACATATTTTTTGATTATTAACTTCTCTAATATTAAAATTCATATCATAAAGACAACTTAAATTGTTCTCTGTTATCATATCTTCAGTTGTTGTATGATTTACTAATTTACCGTCCTTTAATGCCACTATATAATCTGAATAGCAAGATGCAAAATTAATATCATGAATTACAATTACTATTGTCTTTCCAAAATCATTAACCATTTGTCTTAGCATTCTCATCATTTCTGCTGAATGCTTCATATCTAAATTATTTAAAGGCTCATCTAAAAGTATGTAATCTGTATTTTGTGCTACTATCATTGCTATATATGCTCTTTGCTTTTGTCCACCAGATAGCTCATCAAGATATTTATCTTGGATATCTGTAAGCTGCATATAGTTTAAAGCATCCTCTACAAATTTCTCATCTTCTTTTTTTAATTTACCTTCACAATAAGGGAATCTTCCAAAGGAAACTAATTCCCTTATGGTTAATCTTATATTTAAAGTATTACTTTGCTTTAATATTGAAAGCTTTTTAGATAACTCCTTAGAATTCCATTCTTTTATTTCCTTGCCATCTACAAAAACTTCTCCTGAATCTGCATCTAAAAGTCTTGATATTATAGATAATACTGTACTTTTACCTGCTCCATTTGGTCCTATAAAAGAAGTAATTTTACCTTCTTCAATATTAAATGAAACATTATCTACAACTTTTTTACTTCCATAGCTTTTGCTAATATTTTTTACTTCTATCATAGCTTACTCTCCTTTAATAATAGATTTATAAAGTAAATACCACCAATAAAGTTAATTATTATACTTATAGTTGTTGTAAAGTTAAATACTCTTTCCACTAAGAATTGTCCACCAACTAAAGCAATAATACTTATAAGAGTTCCAACTATAAGAAGTTCTGAATGTTTATATGTTTTTGTTATTTCATAAGTTAAATTAACAACTAGTATTCCTAAGAAAGTTATTGGACCTACTAATGCCGTTGATAAAGAAACTAGTATTGCAACAAAAATAAGTATTTTCTTACTAAACTTATCGTAATTTACTCCTAGGTTGATAGCTTGTTCTCTTCCTAATGACATAACATCTAATTTATGAAAATCCTTATATAAAATAATTGCCATTATAATTAATATAATTATTGAAACTAATAATATCTTTGTATTAACTAAACTAAAGGAAGCAAATAACTTTGCTTGAAGTGCATCAAATTCATTTGGATCTATAATCACTTGCATAAAAGATGATAAACTTCTAAATAAAGTTCCAACTACTGTTCCTACTAATAATAGAAAGAATATGTTGTTTTTGCTCTTTTTTAAAACCACTTTAAAAAGTATCATTGCTAAAATAACCATTAAGGTTCCTGATAATAAAAAGTTTAATGTTTTATTTACCATAATTATTGAAGTTGATCCAAATAAAAATACTACTATAGTTTGTACTAAACTATATAAAGAATCTAACCCTATAATACTTGGTGTAATAATTCTATTGTTAGTTATTGTCTGAAATAATATTGATGCTACTGATATTGTGGCACCTGCTATTAATATCCCAAGAACCTTAGGAATTCTAATAGATAAATTAAATCTATAATTTTTAGCTGTTAATCCCCATACAACAAATAAAACTAAAAATGTTATTGCAACTATAGATAATATAATTATTTTTTTCTTATTATTTTGCATTATTTATTCCTCCTAAATATTAAATAAAGGAATATTACAGCTCCAATAACTCCAATAGTTAAATCTATAGGTATTTCATATGGGGCAATAATTAAACGGCTTATTATATCAGAAGCTAAGACAAAACTTGCACCAAGAAGTGCAACTATTGGCATATTGTTCTTTAGGTTGTCCCCTTTCCATATAGAAACTATATTAGGT
>NZ_JABUTB010000014.1 GCF_021443865.1 Clostridium sp. | reverse complement strand
TGCATTCTATATAATTATATATTTTTATAAATTCATAGAAAATAAAAAAACTCACCTTACGATGAGTTTTTATTATCTATGAATTTATTTTAATTTTCCTTTATAGTTGCCAATACCGCCCAAGTTATATACTTTATTAAATCCATTCTTAGATAAGATATTTGCAGCACTAGCACTTCTAGCTCCAGATGCACAATATACTATAATATCATTCTCTTTTTGAGTTGCTAAAGTATTTAGTTGTGAGCCTATTTGTTGAACTGGTATATTTTTTGCTTTAGGAATATGACCACCTTTAAATTCCCCTGGGGTTCTAACATCTAGTATTAAAGCATTTTTATTATTATTAATTATGTTTTCTAATTCTGCATTATTAATTTTTGTATAATTTTTCTTTCCAAATAAACTTGAGAAAAGTCCCATATTTATTCCTCCTCTATTTATTTATTAAGTCATTCAATGATTTATATGAAAAATCCATTATCTCTGCACAAGTATATCCTTGGCTGTGATAAACTGATGGTTCTATCATTTTTAATCCCCTCTTTAGTGTGTAATTTTTACCATTTGTTATATATAACATATCATATATATTTTTAATTTATCCGTGACTTTATCACATATATTAAATAATTATTGTAAAACTAGTCTATAAAAAAAAGAAGTTAGCTTTAAACTAACTTCTTTTTTTCAATAGTTCTCATTTTCTTAAAGTAATAAAGTCCTAATGGAATAGCTGCTGCAAGCCATGCTATTGGATCAGCTAAACATATTCCTGTGTAATCAATAAATCTAGGTAATGTAAAAGCAACAATTGCTCTAGCTATAAGCTCATAAGCTCCTGCCATCATTGGAACAAAGGATTCCCCCATACCTTGCAATGCATTTCTATATATAAATATTAATCCAAGTGGAATAAAGAATATTGCTGAATAATTTAAACATTCTTGTGCATAAGCTAAAATACTTGCATCAGGATTAGATATAAATAATCCAACAAAGAATTTTCCACCAAATACTAATATAAGACCAGCAATAATGCTAGTAATTATAGATATTTCTGTGCATTTCTTTACTCCCTCTTTTATTCTTCCATAATTTTTAGCACCTAGGTTTTGTCCACAATAAGTTGCCATAGTAACCCCAAATGTAATTGCAGGTTGCATTACTATTTGTAATACCTTCGAAGCTGCTGTATATGCAGCAATTACTGTAGAGCCAAAAATATTTAATGCTCCTTGTACTGTCATTATTCCAATAGCTGTTATAGAAAATTGTAATGCCATTGGTATTCCTATTTTTAAGTGCTTTATATAAACTCTTTTTTTAACTTTAAAGTCTTCCATTTTAAGTCTTAAAATTTTATATTTTTTATAGGTATAAATTAAACATAGAATACTAGATACTCCTTGAGATATTATTGTTGCATAAGCAGCACCTGACACTCCCATATTAAAATTAACTATAAAAACTATATCTAAAATAATATTTAAAATTGAAGCTATTATTAAGAAATATAAAGGAGTCTTACTATCCCCTAAAGCTCTTAAGATACTAGCTAAAATATTATAAGCTACTGTTGCAATAGTACCTCCATAAATAATAGTAATGTATTTATTTGCATCATTTATTATATTATCTGGAGTATTCATTAAATGAAGTAATGGCTTAGCAAACATTACGCTAATAATTGTAATTATAATAGTTGATACCAAAGATAAAACTAAAGCACTTGCTGTAGCTTTTTTTAATCCTTCTTCATTTTTTGCTCCAAATTTTTGAGATATTAAAACAGCAAATCCACTAGTTAGTCCTATTACAAAACCATTAATTAAAAATCCCATAGAACCAGTTGATCCAACCGCTGCTAAAGCATCCACACCAACAAATCTTCCTACTATTATAGTATCTACCATACTATAAAATTGTTGAAATATGTTTCCTATAAGTAAAGGAATTGAAAATAATAATATTAACTTAATCGGGTTCCCAGTTGTCATATCTTTTGTTAATTCATTTTTCATAGTCTTTGTCATAAGCTTCATTTCTCCTATAATTACTTTTTCGATAATATAGGATAACATTTTTCTTTAAAATAATAAACACCTAATATGAAAATTTTTAATGAAATTTATTACATTATGTTAAGCAACTTTATGAGCTGCATAAGCAGCTCATAAATTAATAATGTAAAATTTAAAATGAAAAATGTAGGATTGTTGAAATAATTCAGACAAGCTGAATTATGCATTATTCATTACGCATTATCTATGCCTTCTGTGTCCTCTAGATGAATCTCTACTTCTATTTCCATTAAGATTCATATTGTTTCCATTGTTATTTCCACCATTCATAGTACCAAACAACATTGATAATGGATCCATTTGAGAATTTCCTTGATTATTTGGATTCATACCATTATTCATATTATTTTGTGGAGGTTGCTGTCCTTGGTTTCCACTCATTAGCATACTCATTAATTGATTCATATCTATGCCATTATTTCTATTTCCACCTTGATTACTTTGTTGATTTGGTTGTTGGTTTGGTGGCTGATTTGGCTGTGGAATATTTAAGCTATTCATAAAATTTCCCAAAGGATTATTCATATTATTCATGTTGTTCATATTTCTATTTTGATTAGGCATATTCATGCCATTTCCACCCATTAACATGCTTAACAACTGATTTATACCATTCCCTTGATTCATATTATTTCCTTGAGGCATTCCATTTCCCATATTGCCCATACCATTCATTCCATTCATAAGCATAGATAGCGGATTATTCATTTGTCCTTGTTGGCCTGGCCTTTGACCACCCATTCCTCCCATCATTGAGCCCATGAGCATATTCATAAGTGGATTTCCACCACCCATTCCTCCAAGAGGGTTTCCTCCCATGTTTGGCATTCCACCACCCATGTTAGGCATTCCGCCTCCCATACCGCCCATTAGACCTCTAAAAAGCATATCCATCATTTGCATATGGTTGTTCTCCTATTTATATTACTATTACTATATATGTATTTATCTTTATATATTTTTGCTACAAATTAAATAAAAAATATAAGGGAGATGAATTAACATCTCCCCTATATTTTATTTCTATCACTCTTTTTCTTAAGAAGTGCACTAGTGTCAAGAGAATCTTTTTTCTCCTCCTTCTGAACTTCTTTCTTCTTAGGCTTATTATCTACCTTAGTTTTTTCTTTTTCTACTTTAATTTCTTCTTCTAGCTTTTCTTTTATATTTGCCTTTTCTTCTAAAATCACTTTGTCTTTATTAATTTTTTCTTTCTTAATAAGATTTTCTTTTTCTTTCTTTTCCTTCTTTAGCTTATCTTTATTTTTATTAAAGCTCTTAATAAAGTCTAAGTTTAATCTTCTATAAGCTATATCAAGCATAAAGAGTAAAATACTTATTATTAATAGTGGATTAGTTAAATTTATTTTTTTATATTCTCTTTGAAGTTTCCCTTCAAATACCTCTTCTGGTTTATTAATAAAGGTTCCCTTAGTTTCCTTTACTACTACATCTAGTTTTTCAGCATTAGTATTAAATTTATATTCATCTGAATATTGAAGTGCAAAGGCTCCCTTATAGTTATTTGTAATTTCACCATTTTCTTCTTCTCTAATATTGAAATTATAAAAACCTAATGAATTAAGTGGTACGTTTGCAGAGAATTTTCCTGGTTCAATTTGAGATAATTCAAATTCTCCTTCTTCTCCATTTTCTCCATTAAATATTCCCTTTACCTTTGAATCTTTAGAAATATTATCATTATAAAATTCAATTTTTGCTTCATTACCTTCCTGAGAAATATTTAAATATCCTTCTTCTCCATACTTTGGAATAGTGAAATAAACCATATTTTTTATAAGTTGTGGTCCATATTCCCAAGCTAAATAATTTTTACTCCACTGTCCATTAATATCAGAAGTAAAGCTTACTGTTCTACCTATTCCATATTGCATAGCAGCTAGTATTGGTTCGTCATGACTAGAACTAAATATTTCAACTGCATTTTCCTTTATTGATGTTCCAATATATCCAAGAAGGCTTGGAATTCCATTTGAAGTTTTAACTCCTGCTAATATTTCATGATTACTTAAAATTTTAGGAGTAAATTCTTCATTGATTATATAAGTTCCTGCTGATAATAAAACTTCCTTTGCAAATATTCTAGGTATATCAGTATAAATATCAGTATAATAACTTCTTCCTCTTCCTATAGATGCTAATTGATTTAATAAGTCTGCATTAGCCCCTTCACCAACTGCAACTGTTGAAAGAGTTACATTATTATCATTAAGACCTTGTAATAAGTTTGCATAGTTATTAAAACTATAGCCATCTTGACCATCTGTTAATAGTATAGTGTGCTTTATCTTTGCATTACTTTCAAGCTGAATATTATATCCTTGTTCAAGAGCTGGATAAATTGATGTCCCACCTCTTATTTGAATTCCAGAAATCATTTCTTTTATGGCTTCCTTATCACCAACCTTTTGAAGTGGTACAACTACATCATAAGTATCGTCAAAGGCTATAACTGATATTTCATCTACTTCTCTTAAATTTTCCAAAGCCTTCATAGCTGCTTCTTTAGCTAAGGTTAGTTTACTTACTCCTCCACCTTCTGCACTCATACTTCCAGACTTATCTATAATTAAATTAATACTTATAGCAGGTACTTCATTCTTTCCCCTTTTATCCATATAAACTGGNNNNACCTTTTCTAAGGATGTATCTTTATAACCACCCAGTGCATAGGAATCTTCTCCTCCAAAGGTTATAAGACCTCCACCATAATCTTTAACATAGCTTTCAATGTTCTCCATAAAACCATTAGTTAAATCATCTCTATGAACATCATTAAAAACTATGGTCTTATATTCAAGCATTTCATTTAATGTATTTGGAGATGCCCCAGGGGACACATTTTTTACATTTGCACCAGATTTTGTAAGTATATCTTCTAGTGCCTTAGAATCTCCATTTATTCCATTAATAAGAAGTATTGTTGGTCTATCTATTACATTAGTATAGGTGCTATATTCATTATTAGATTTATTGGTATCTTCATTAGCTTCAATTAATACTCTATAGCCCTTAAATCCACCAGAATCTTGCTTATCTTTAAATACAAAGGTGTTTTTGCCCTTTTGTATTTGAACTTCCTGTTCACCTACTTTAGTTCTTCCAGAAAATAATGATAACTTAGCCTTTGTGGCATAATTAGATTTAATATCTATAGAAACTGAAAATTCTTCACCAACAGCTATATTGTCAGGTACTTTTACAGCATCTACATAAACTTCATTACCTTTTTCACCACTTACCTTATATACTTTTAAATCTATCTTTTGCTCATTTATTAAAGGAATAGTTTTTAATATATCTCCTTGATTTTCTTCACCATCAGTAATTAATACTATTCTCTTTGATCCGCCTCTTTCAAATAAACTTAGAGCACTTTCAACAGCTTCTTGAATATTGGTAGCCGTTGATATTGGTTTTTCATTAATAGCTTTATATTCCTTTTTTCTATTTAACACCTTATCAATAACAGAGTTATCCCCAAATAATACTACTCCTGCTTTATTTCCTCTTGGAATTTTCTCTAAAGCTGTAGATATAAAATCCTTTCCTGAATCCTCAAAGTCATAAAGACTTTCAGAAACATCTAGTAAAAATACTGTTGAAATATTTCTTCCCTTTAAATTTAAAGTAATATTCCCTAAAGCTAATATTAATAAAGTAAATATTATAGTTCTACTTATAAATATAACTATTTCATTTTTATTCCAAGGTTTATATTTTTTAAAACTATAGTACATAAAGGCAAGAACTATTGGAATAAATATTAAAAAGTATAAATTTCCTATTTCTAACTTCATATTCTTTGCCTCCTAATTTCCTCGTTTATACATTATCCACTCAAAAGCTACTACTGAAATCGCTAAAATTATAAGTAAAGGAGAAATATTTAAACCTCGCTTCAAATCTGATTTTACATTAGCTACATTTTCACTTTCACCTATACTATTAATATTTGTATTTCCTTCCTTTTCTGAAGGGAAGTTCACTGAAAACATTTCTTTTTCTTCTAATGAAGTTAATTTATATACTCCAAGATAATTATCTTCTCTTATTTCATCTCCTGAAGATATATCTAAGGTATCTCCATTTGGATAAGCTACTGTAATACCTGCATCTAAAGATATCCCCTTAGCAATAATTCTTTCACCAGCTTTAAAGTTATTTTTATAAACCATTCCACTTGAAATTAAATTTTCTCCAAGTTCATACATTAAAATTGGAAATTCCTTTTTAAGTGGAAAATCACTATTGTGAAGATCAAAGGATAATGCAGCTATTTTTCTTCCATCAACTTCTCCCTTAAATCCTATAAAGTCTTCATCAATATTTAAAAATCCTTTTCCATAGTAAGGTATTTCAATGGAATTATATTTAGCTACTGTAAAAGTGGTACTTTCTAAATACTTTGATACTTCCCCAATTACAGCCTTAGCCTCTCCACCTTCCCCTCCACTAATTACATTAAAGAATTCATTTGAAGAAGGATTAATAAATAATACACTTCCTTTAGATGGAATAATATTTGGAGTAATATCATCAAATACATATAAGTCATAGCTATCAGCACTAGTTAAATTAGCTGCACTATTTGTCTTATAAACTTCTGTATTTTGAATACTACTAAAGGCTTTTTCTAAAAATAAGTTTTCTTCTGTTACTATAAGAACCTTATTTACTTTCTTCTTTCCAACAACATGATTATAAGTATTATCTTCTAAAATCATATCTTTTCTAGAAAGTTCACCTCTTAATACTTCAGACTTAATTGAAGGTAAATCAAAGGTTAATGTTTTATTATCGCCTTCTTTAAGCTCTAAAGATTCTACTGATATAAGATCCTCTCCATCATAAAGAGAAAAATCTCCTGAATATTCTCCAGCCCCTCTGTTAGTAATAGTTGCAATTACTCTTACCTTATCTTGTAAGAATTTATGAGATATATTATCTATAGAAGCATTTACACCTGTATTTGCCAAAGATACTACTTTTCCATTAACATCTCCTAATGAAAAATCTTTATCTGTAATTGCAATCACTTCATATTCTTCCTCTATACCTTCACCTATGGCTTTAGCAAAGGATAAAACTTCATTTATTTCTCCAGTATTATAACTTTGAGATATTGATGAAATTATTTCATTAGATATTTCCTTATTAAAATCTCCATTTTGAAGTAAATTACTATTACCATCAAAGGATATAATATAAGTATTAGTATCGTCCTTAGTAGAAGATAAAAATTCCTTTGCTAATTTCTTAGCTTCCTCTAATCTAGTCCCATTTCCGTACTCTGCAGTCATACTTGCAGTATTATCTATTACTAAAATTATATTTTTATATGTTTTTCCTCCAAAATTTAAAAATGGTCTCATTAAACTAAATATTAATAATAGTAATATTATTATTTGTAAAAGTAACATTATATTTTTTCTTAGTTTTTCCCAGGGTGTATTAGCCCTTGTATTCTTATAAACTTCATTCCACAAAAGAGTAGAAGAAATAACTTCTTCTCTATATTTTCTTTTTAATATATATAATAATATTAAAAGAGGAATAGTTATCAGTAAAAACAATGGCCATAAGTTAGTAAATCCCATAACATTTCCTCCTTAATAAAGTACTCTTTTCTTACTAAACTCACCTAATATAATTTCTTCTATTTCCATAGATGAGCTAACACTTATAAATTTCCCACCATATTTTTTAACTAAATCTTCTAAGGAGTTTTTATATAACTTCAAAGCCCTCTTATATTCCTTTATTACATTTGGAGTTAAACTCATTTTAACGGCTTCATTAGTTTCAGAATCTATAAAGGTTATTTCATTATTAAAATCTGGATTTATTTCTTCCTCGGAAAGAATTTGTACTAAAATTATTTCTTGCTTTTTAAAGGCTAAATATTTCAATGACTCTTCTAAATCCTTTAAGCCATAGTTATTTAAGAAATCTGAAACTATTACTGAAACCCCTCTATTTGATAAAGGTCTCTTTTTTATACTTTTAGTTAAATCTGTACTTCCTTTAAAGTCTAAATTATCAAGTTCTCTAAGTATTCTTTGAAATGCCTTATTTCCAGCTGCTGATTTAATATTTTCTATATTTCCACTTTCCATAGTAGAAATATTTACTCTATCTAAATTATTTAATGCAATATAACTTAAGGCAGCAACTACCTTTAATGCAGTATCCTTCTTATTTATTAATCCATAATCCATAGATTTAGATTTATCTATAAAAAAGTTAAATACACCTTCTCTTTCTTCCATAAAGACTTTAATAAAAAACTTATCAAATCTTCCATAGGCATTCCAATCTATCCTTCTAAAATCATCCCCTGGTGCATAATCTCTATAATCAGAAAACTCTACAGAAACACCCTTCGCCTTAGATTTTCTTCCTCCTTGAGTGCCAGATGAAAGCTTAAAATTAATATGCATATTAATCTTATTTAGCTTTTTAAAAAAGTCTTCATTAAATAATCTTTCACTCATTATCTACACAACCTTTAAATCTTCTAATAAGCTTTCTATAATACTTTCTACAGTTAATCCTTCAGTTATAGCATCAAAATTTAATATTATTCTATGTCTTAAAACAGGGTAAGCTAGCTCCTTAATATCTTCAAAGGAAACATTTAATCTTCCTTCCATTACAGCTCTTACTTTCGCTCCACTAATAATACCTTGAGCTGCTCTTGGACTCGCTCCTGCTTCCACATATTTCTTAACTATATCTGCACCTTCATTAATTTCTGGGTGTGTTGCTAATATTAGTTTTAAAGCATACTCCATAACAGAATCTGCAATTTTCACTTCTCTTATTAATTCTCTTATTCTTAGTATTTCATCCCCTTCAAGAACTGCATTAATTTCAGTTTTATCATTAGTTAATGTTAAATCCATTATTGATTTTAATTCCTGTAAATTAGGAAAATCCACATTTAATTTAAATAAGAATCTATCTAATTGTGCTTCTGGAAGTGGATAAGTTCCCTCTTGCTCAATAGGGTTTTGAGTTGCAAGCACCATAAAAGGTTTTGACATATCGTAAGTCTTTTTACCAACAGTAACTGTTTTTTCACCCATTGCTTCAAGCAAAGCTGATTGGGTTTTTGGTGTGGCTCTATTTATTTCATCTGCCAATAAAAGATTTGTAAATATTGGCCCCTTCTCAAATTTGAATAAGGTATTCTCCCCTTCCTTAACGACTATATTAGTTCCAACAACATCTGCTGGCATTAAATCTGGAGTAAATTGAATTCTTGAAAACTTTAAATTCAATACCTTACCAATGGTCTTAACTAATTGTGTTTTTCCCATTCCAGGCATACCTTCTAATAGAACATTTCCATCAGCAAATATGGCAATTAATACATCTCTGATTATAGATTTTTGCCCTATTATTCCCTTTGAAATTTCTTCCTCACATTTTCTTATTTTTTCTGATACTTCTATCATTTCCTTCTCATTTATTTCCATATTATTCACCCCTTAGTTTAATCCTTCGAAATAATCCTTTATAAGATCCTTTAGACTTTCTGGTAAATTACTATTATTGGCACCTTCTAATGCACTATTTGTATAATCACCAATTACTTTATCATAATCAATTTTACTTCCATCTAAATTAAATCCATTTTCAGAGTCTATGCTTTGAGAATCTCCATCTTCATTTTTATTTCCAGTTAAGTTCTTATCATCTCCAAGGTCTCTTCCTGGAATATAAACTTGCTCTCCCTTTTTATTATCTATATCATTTTCATTTCCTTCATTACTACCAGTATCCCAGCCCGTTCCACCTTGGCCTGTTCCACCTTGACCTTGCCCATTACCTTGTCCTTCACCTTGCCCAGCTCCTTCTCCAGACCCTTCGCCATCTCCAGAGCCTTCGCCTTCACCAGAACCTTCACCTTCTCCTGCTCCTTCTCCATTGCCATCTGTTTTCTTTCCTTCGCTATTTTTTTGAGCATTTTCAATAGCTTCTTTTAAGCTTTCTGCATCAATTTTTCCATCTAAAACAGAATTTGAAGCATTTTCTAAGGCTTCTTTTAAATTTTCATCACTTACGCCTTCAGATGCACTTGCAAGTGCCTTTGATAAATTATTTAGTTCACTAGAGCTCATCTTACCTAAGGATTTGTTTAAATCTCCTAAGGCCTTCTCTAAAGCTTCCTTATCCTTTGATAAAATTGCTTCTGCTAAATCTTTACCTTCCTTCTTTTTCATAAGATCATTTACAAGTTTATTTAAATCCTTCTTAGCTTCCTCTTGCTTTTCTTTGTTAAACTTATCTAATAAATTTTTCTGCATATTATCTATGGCAGCTTTACTTTTATCATTTTTAGATTTATCCTTTGCATCTTCTAATTTCTTTTCCATTCTTTCTAAGGTTTTATTAACATCAAGCTTCTTTTCGCTTTCTTTTAATTCCTTCTTTGCATCTTCTAATATCTTTTTTATTGCTTCCTTTTCTTCCTCTGATAAATCTTCTAGCTTATCTATTTTTTTCTTTTCTTCTTCAACTTTCTTTATATATTCTTGCTGATATTTATTGAATTCCCTAATATTATTAGCTTCCTTTTTTGCTGATGTATCTATAAAAGAAGTTAAGATACATAAGCCAATTAAGGCTATTACTAAAAGGATTTGCTTTCTATCAATAGAAATTTTAAGATTTTCCTTTATATTAAAACTTCTTATAAATTTTAAAGTATCATTTTTTTGGGCTATAGAAATACTATCTTCATCATTAATAAATTCTAAAGAAGTTGTAACTCTTTCCTTTAAGCCCTTTGAATCTACTATTAATGCCACCTTCTTATTATCAGGCCCTTTAATAAATCCTAAAATTACTATAGATGCTAATCCTATTAATAAAATTATTAAAGAAATCTCTTCTATATATGGAATAGTTATAAATAAAGATATTAAAAGTAAAG
Source organism: Clostridium sp. (assembly GCF_021443865.1). Classification (GTDB taxonomy): domain Bacteria; phylum Bacillota; class Clostridia; order Clostridiales; family Clostridiaceae; genus Clostridium. Next base: position 40,496 of record NZ_JABUTB010000014.1, on the reverse strand, counting down.
ATAGTATTAAGCATAATAGGTATTTTAAACCTACTATGCTTAAATTAATTATAAAGTTAGCTTTAATTCTTTTTGATGCCTTTTTTATAAAGGTTAATATTTCATTATTTAAAGAATTCATAGCTTTACTCCTTTACTTTTTTCTTAGACTTTCCTTTTCTTACTTTATTAAATGTTACTTTTCCTTTTAATGGATTCAACCTTCTTGCTGCAAAATATATAAATATAAAACTTAATATTAATTGACCAGCTATACTAATGTAATCTGCATATTTATTAATTCCGATTTGCCCCATATAGAAAAAAGAATTCCCACCAAATCCAACTTGGTTAGATAACATAATAAAGAATCCTGTAGCAGGGCTTAAGTATGCAATAATAGGTATCTGTGGGCCATTACTACCATTATATATTCCCTTATATGCATTAAGGGTTACCATAATAAATGCAATAACTATTGTTCCAACAAATATCAATAAAACTAAAGCATAGGTTAATGCCGTTGCAGCTTTAGAGGTTTTAGAATAGGAGGAAATAAATACTCCTATAGACCCAACAAATATTGTATTAATTATAAATGAACCTGTTAAAATTAATATATTACTTAACTTTACACCACCAACTAACCCACAAATGGCATATAAAGGTATTGTGCATATTATTAACATAATTACCTTTAAGGATGATGCTAAAAGCTTACCGAATATTATTTGAAGTGGAGTTAATCTAGTTGATAATAAAATATCTAAAGTTTGCTTTTCTCTTTCAGAGCAAATAGATGTTGCAGTTAAAGATGGTACTATAAACATTAATAGTACAGCTTGAATTACTGCCATTGTTATATATAGAGTAACTGCTCCCTGTAGATTTATTCCTGAATAATAAACATCTCTACTATACTCATTATAAAATATTAAGACTCCCACTGCTAAAACTAATATATAAAGTAATATCATCAATGAAAATCTAAAGGTTCTTACAGATAATTTACTTTCATTTCTTAATACTGGATTTACTCTCATAATCTTTTCCCCCCTTTAATTATTTTCCTCTGTTATTTGGATAAATACTTCTTCTAAATTACCTGAAGCCTTACTATAATTTATAACTGGTATTTCTTTTAATACTAGCCTTTTTAATATATCCATAGCTTCCTTATCTCCACCAGCTACACTAATGGTTATTTTATTACTATCAACAGATATTTCCTTTATCTCTGGCTGTTCTTTTAGAATTCCAATAGCTTCTTGAACTTTATCCATAACAGTTATATTTATAGGGGCAGTACCTGAAGCCATTAGCATAACTTCTTCTACTGTTCCTTCACAAACTATGGCTCCATTTTTTATTATTCCTATTCTAGTACATATTTCACCAAGTTCAGATAATATATGAGATGAAACTATTATAGTCTTTCCCATTTCCTTAAGATTTTTTAATATTCCCTTCATTTCAAATCTTGCTCTTGGATCCATACCTGAAGCTGGCTCATCTAATATTAGAAGCTCTGGATTATGAACTAAACATCTAGCTAAACATAGCCTTTGCTTCATTCCTCTAGATAATCCATCTACATTGGCATCATATTTATCTTGTAAATTTACAAGCTCTAGTAAGTCCATAGATAACTTTCTTGCTTCTTCTCCAACTATTCCATATATGGATGCATAAAACTCTAAATATTCTATTGCTTTTAAATTATCGTAAACTCCAAAGAAATCAGGCATATAACCTATTTTATCTTTTAATTCTTTATTGTTTTTTATAGCATCTATACCATCTACATAAACTTCTCCACTATCTGGGGAAAGAAGACCTGATACTATCTTCATAGTAGTACTTTTTCCTGCACCATTTGGTCCTATAAACCCAAAAATTTCTCCCTTTTGGATTTGTAAGTTTAGGCCCTTTAATGCTTTAAAACTACCATAGGATTTTTCAAGATTTTTTATAACTAGCATTATCTTTCCCTCCCTTTAACAGTAATCATTGGAATCATGGATTGGCCCTTCATATCATCTACAGTATATTTAATTTTAATATTATTATTATTTATATAATTTTCTAAATCAGCAATTTTTTCATATCCGTTATACATATTAAGCTTATCATAAGAATCTGTTTTATAATTGTAAATATATCTATCTGCAGAATCTTGACCTGAATAGCCGTATCTATCAACACCCTGCTTAATAATTAAATCTATAATTTCTATATTATTATCTACTTCATAATTAAGCACCACATCTCCTTGTCCATAGATATATCCATTATATTCATCTATATGAACATTGCTAGAAGCCGACTCTACAGTTCCTTCAAAATATCCATCAGGGAAATTATAGTCTCCATTTTTATCTTTAAATTCTAATTCTGAATCTTGAATTACAGCTGTTGTATCGAATTTAGAAATAGATTTTTTCCCAAAGTTAATACCATATTCTATAGGTAAATCTGTTATTGCAATTAATTTTGTACCTTTACTATTATAAATTTCATCAGATACAGCTCCAATTAAGGCTGAAACCCTTACTATATTCTTAAATTCATCTGATTCCAAATTTTCCTTTTGATTCCTTATATCATAATACTTTTGATTTAATTTATCAGCGTAAGCTTGTAAACTTGCTACTCCTACTGTTTTTAATTCAGAAATTTCTTTTTCTTCATCCTTCTTCATGGCTCCCATGTCCCAAATATTTCTTCCAGCAACTAATAGTAATCTGTTAATATCATATCCTGAAGTATTTTTAACTTTTCCATTTAAGTTTCCTTCAGATAGTCTAAATTCTGATTCTATTCTAGAAAGCACTTCTTCCTTTCCAGTTACCTCAAAGGATCTCATATCTAAAGCATCACTATTATGGAAGGTAAAATACGAATTATTTCCACTATAAGTAGTCTTAACTCTTAACACGTTGCTAATTTCTTCTTCTTGACCACCATAATAATAGTTATCAATAGTAGAATAATTCATAGTTAAATCTTCTGGCTTTTCAATAATTACATCTGATTTATATTTTGTACCTACTCCTAAATAACCCTTAACACTTGATTTACCATCCTTATCTACAGATATAATATTATTTTGATTTAATACTATATCATTAACTCTTGTTTTAGAGCCCATAAAGTAAATTACTAATGTGAATACTATTGATGCTAAAGGTATTACCACCCATGTAAAGTCTCTTTTATTTATCTTCTTTAAAACTATATAAATAACTATTCCAATTACAGCTACATATATTAAAAGTACACTAATTAATGACTTAGTTCCTACTATTTCATTAATAGGAATATATCTTGTTAATTCGCTTGTTCTATAATATCCTTGACCATATCCACCATTATAATTTATATTATTCATATTATTTATAGTCTCTGATAGTAAGGAATTAATAAAATTTTTTGAATCCTTTGATGATATAAAGGGTTCTAAACCTAAATCAAAGGTTGTAACTAATATTTCTCCTTTACCTTTTTCAAAAGAATACGCTAAAGGATTTTCATTGTCTCCAATTTTAATTTTTCCGCCCTTAACTTCTAAATCGGAAAAAATTAGATTTAAGTTTTCATCTACTATTTTTACACTTTTTTCTTTATTGCCTTTTGATTTTATATCCAAAAAATCACTATCTATATTATTAATAGTTTTTGACTCATTAGCCCCTGCCCCTATTATTAAAGTACCACCTTTATTTAACCAAGAATTTAAAGCTATATATTGTTCCTTCTTTAAATTTGCCATATTATAATTATTTATAAAGATTACATTTAACCCATCTATGTTTAAACTATTTTCTCCAATTAATTTTTCATCTAACTGTACTTTTTCAATTGTTCCCTGTGTTTCTTGAATGCCTTTATATGGCATATTAATATCAAATAAAATACTTCCTGTATAGCTTAAAGCTGTAGGATCATCTGTTAATATCCCCATAAAAAGATTAGCTTCTGAAACTCTTCCATTTGAAATCAAACTTTTCTTTTCAAATAAAACCTTTCCATTTTCCACAAGATTAACTGTAATCTTACTAGAACCTTCTAATAGCTTAATTGGTATAGTTACCTTTCCTATTTCTCCCTTAGCTACAGAAATTTCCTTACTATAAGCATCGTAAGTAGACGTATAGCTACCAGATGTTCTTATCTCAACTTCACCACTAAAATCCTTTTCAGAACTAGTAAATTCAACAGTAACAGGAATATATTTTAATGCTCTATATTTCCCTTCTATTCCTGAAGAAATCTTCATTTCGTAGGCTTCTGCTTTCTTCTCATCTGCTTTAGCCACAAAACTTCCAATAGGTAAAGTAAAGATTATTAAAGCTAATATAGCCATTATTATGCTATTTTTAAAAAATGCTTTCATTATTTAACCCCCCTTGAATTGTATTTATTATATATTTTAATTTTATACCAAATAATAGAAATTTTTCTTAACAAATCCTTAAAATTTTCTTATTTTGTTTAAATAAACTAAATAAATAGTATTAAATTAATATTACTACTATTCTCCCTATTTTTCTATATAATGTAAATTTTTTATAATTCTGTAATATTTAAATTGTATAAGATTATTTTTACATTAATTTAATGTTATAATGTTATGTTAACCTTTTTATAAACATAAAAATAAAAGATCATTATATGAACTTAGCATATAATAATCTTTTAATAAGTTATTTTCTTACGTTGTAATTATTTAATAACCTAATATAATGGTTAGCTTCTCTTAATACATGGTCTGCTAAAAGTGGTAATATTATAGATCTTATTTTACATTCTTCTATTCCTTCTGTTCCTGCTTTTTTAAAGTCTCTTAGTTTAATTGTCTCCATTAGTGTCTCATCTCTAACACTTGAAATTGTTTCACTAGTCATATTTTTCGCCTTTTGAATTAACTCACAAAACTCTTTTGCAAATTCATTTGAAGTATTTATTAATTCATCTTCACTTGGATCTAATAGTCCTCTAATAAATAAAGAATGCTCCATCATAATTTGATCCCAAAATAATTCAGTTTCTTTGATATTTTTTTCTTCAATATCCTCATTATTTTCTAAATCATATACATAGGAACGATATAATTTAGCTTCACGCAATATGTGTTCAATAAGTAATGGATAATTTGATGTAAATAATTTACAAAATAACATCTCATCTAAAATTCTAGTCTTTAAATCTATAAGTCCATCTAATAATTTAATAACTCTGCAATTGATTTTTTTAATTGAACTTATTATTTTTGAATCAGATTCAGTATCAGTTCCACTACTTAACTTTGATTCAAGTAAAGTTATTTTTGAATTTATTTCTATTCCTGTGTAGTATTCTGTCTTTCTCTCAGTACTTAAAGTATAATCAGTATAAATTTCCCCTGAATCTAATACAACTTCTCTAACATTTCCATCACTTAACTTAACAATATCTAATAATACTTTTTCAAATTGTACTTTGTAATCATTTGCTTCCTTAGAGAGTTTAGTGTTTTTAGGGGTGAATCCTGCTTCTAAAAAAAGAGAGTGCTCCTTCATTATACGTGCAAAAAACAGGTGTAATTCCAAAGATAAAAATACATACCTTTTACGACTTAACATAGCATTCCTCCAAAATTTATTATTATATTATATTTAAAAATTTTGCTCTATATTCATATTAATCCTTAAATTAATTAGATATCTAATCTTATTATTTATAAATAAGTTCTCTAATTTAATGAAATTGACTTCTATTAAAAATAAAAACAGAAAATAAATTTTTCTTAATTAAAAATCTATTTTCTGTTATCCATTTTTATACTCTATTGTATCTTTCTTCTAATCTTCTTATATCTTCTTTACTAAATCCCATTGCTTTCAAGGAAGTCTTTAAGTAAATTTAAGCAAACTATTTTTCTATACTCAGCTGAAACTCTCCCTCTAATAGGAACAATAGCCTTATTATAAGCTGATAAATATTCTTCTTTTATATCTTTTGCTTCTTCAATAGTTTTTCCTATAAGCATATTATCAATATCTTCTCTTCTCAAAATAACATCAGTAACGGCTCCAAAAGCTGTACTAAAATTATTTATTTTATTATTAGAAATATCAATAATTCCAGCAAAAGATACTCTAGAAATTGCTAATGCATTCCTTGGTCCTACCTTTGTAAAGTAATAATTATCAAGGCCTGTTTTTCTCATTATAATTTCAACTAATATTTCATCAGATTGAAGTGCTGTCTTATTTCTTCCTAAGAAAAATTCACTAATAGGTATTATTCTTTCTCCTCTATTACTTGCAATTCTTAGTTTTGAATCTGCAGCAACAAAAATTAATGAACTATCCCCTTTTGGTGAACCATTGCATATGTTTCCTCCAACAGTTCCAAAATTCCTTATTGCTGGTGCAGCTATTTGTGCTACTGCATCTTTTAAAATCCTAGGAGTTATATCACTTTCAATTATATCTGTAAAGGTGCTTGTAGCTCCAATATAAATATATTCATCATCTTCTTTAATAGCTTTAAGTTCTGGTATTTTATTAAGAAATAAATATTTGTCATCTTCTTTTGGTTCAATCATCAAATCAGTTCCACCACTATAGGGAGTAACTTTTTCCTTTGAAATTATATCTAAAGCATCTTTTAATGAGGTTACATTATATCCATTTACCATAATCCTTTTCCCTCCTTAGATGCAGTACTGATAGCAGTAACTATAGCATTGTAGCCAGTACATCTACAAAGATTTCCTGATATTCCATCACGAATTTCTTCTTCTGTAGGATTTGGATTTTTAGCAAGTATACATTCTGATGCAAGTACCATTCCTGGAATACAAAATCCACATTGTACAGCACTAACTGATGCATATGCCTTATCAAGAACTTTATATCTTTCTGTTTCACGATATCCTTCAATAGTTGTTACTGTACTCCCTTCCACACTTCCTATTGCTACCATACAGCTATTAGCTAATTTCCCATCAAGAATAACTGAACAAGCTCCACATTCCCCTTCTTTACACCCACATTTTACCCCTGTAATACTTAAATCATTTCTAAGTACATCAAGTAATCTTTCGTTTCCTTTTGCATTTGATATTACTTCTTTACCGTTAAGAATAAATTTTATCATTATTTAAGCACCTCCTGTAAAACTTTCATAGTATCTTCTGTTGTAAATGGTATTTTATTCAAATTTGCTCCAATGGCATTTTCAACTGCTTCAATATAAGCTGGTGCTGCCCCAACAAGTGGAAGTTCTCCTGCCCCCTTTCCTCCATAAGGTCCATGTGTATAAGGATTATTAATAATTTCAGTTACAAGATTTGGTACATCTACTGCTGTTGGAATTATATAATCACTAAAGCTATTATTACGGATTACACCCTTATCGTTATATTCCATTTTTTCCATAGATGCATGTCCAATTCCTTGTAAGAAACCACCTTGCATTTGTCCTAATATAATATTCATATCTATTGGAACTCCAACGTCATAAGTTCCCCATGCCCCTAAAATTTTTGTTACAGCTGTAAGTGTATCAACTTCAACTTCTATAACATTTACTGCCCAGGAATAAGTTGGGTAAGCATCTCCCTTAAACTTTTCTAAGCTAAATGGTATTACAAAATCAGGCTCAACAAATTTTTCTTCTATTACTTGTTCTTCTCCTGGTTTCCATTCTTTCTTTAGTCTTTTCGCTGCACGTCTAAGTAATTCACCAACAGTCATTAAAGAACGACTTGCTACTGTTGGCCCTGAATCTGGCACACGATCAGTATCAGGATTATCTATAATTACTCTATCATAAGGAATCTCTAGAACATCTGCTACAATCTTACAGAATGTAGTTTTAAGTCCTTGCCCTATATCTGCATTACTAGCTAAAATTTCTACAGTATCATCTGCATTCTTCTTAATTCTTGCAACTGCTTTTATAAGATCACGTTCCCCACTTCCTGTAAAGCCACAGCCATGGAAGAATAATGACATACCTATTCCTTTTCTATATCTACCTAATTGATTTTTATATAATTTTTTCTTTTCTCTATAATTAGTAAGGTTATCCATTTGTTCAATCATTTCTGGCAATGGAACATGAAAATGATACTTTCCACTAGTTGATGTGTCATCACCTTGTTTTACAATATATTTTTCTTTAAGTTCAAGGGAATCCATATTTAGTTCTTTTGCAATATGGTCCATAATCATTTCTACTGCAAAGAAGGTTTGTGGAGCACCAAATCCACGAAAAGCCCCACATGGTACAGTATTAGTTTTTAAAGCTTTTCCAACTACTCTAAGATTATCTACTCTATATACTCCGTTTGCACATATAAGACCACGTTGTAAAACTACTGGTGATAGAGTGGTATATGCTCCACTATTAAATAAAACTTCAATATCCATACCTGTAATTTCTCCATCTTTAATAGCAACCTTGTATGTGGATATTGATGGATGTCTCTTTGAAGTAAATTCCATATCTTCTCTTCTATCAAGTATTACTTTTACTGGCTTATTTGCTTTTTTAGCAGCAACTGCAGCTTGACATGCAAGTATTGAAGGATAATCTTCTTTTCCTCCAAATCCACCGCCTGTAACATCTTGAATAATTTGAATATCTTTTTCTTCATACCCTAAGGCTTTTGCTACTGCTCCAAAAACATAATATGGGCATTGTAATGATCCTCTAACTGTCATACGTCCATCATGTGGGTATGCTATAACTCCGTTGGTTTCAAGATATGCTTGTTCTTGATATCCAGTTTGAAAAGTTTCTGTGAAAATCCTATCTGCTTCATCTAAAGCCTTTTCAATATCACCTTTTTCATAGTTATAATTAAAAAATACAGTATCAGATTTACTCATATCTATAATTGGAGTTAACTCTTCATAGACTATAACTATTTCATTTAATATCCTTTCTACTTCCTTTAAATCAGGTCCTACAACCATTAAAATTGGATCACCTACAAATTCTACTGTATCTTCTACGAATACTGGAGTATCATCAAGTACAATATGAACTTGATTTATGCCTGTTACATCTTTTTTATCAACAATAAAATATCCTTCTTGTAATTTAGGTTCAATAATTTCTTTAATGCGTGCTTTTGCTTTTTTAGAACGTAATAACCTACCATAAAGCATATCTTCCATTACTTGATCATCCACATAAAGTGCACGACCACTCATTTTATCATCATGATCTTTTTTCTTTATAGAATCACTTATATTTCCCATAGTACCCTCCCATAAATTTACATTACTTATTTTAATAATAAAAATTCACTTATTTATTAGCTTTTCATATTCATATAATCTACTAAAACATTAAAATCCTCTTCAGTATCAGCATCTATCATACATCCCCAATCATCAACTGGAATTGTTTTTATTTTGTTCTGCTTCTCATACTCTCTCCATACCCCTCTTAAACCATCATCTCCCTGAAAGCTTAAAATATAATTTGTACACTCCCATGCAATTAGTGGTGGATGCTTTCTTCTCCCTTTAATAGTTGGAAATGTTACATAAGCATGGCAGCTATCCATAGCATCTCTTATTTTAGTAAAGGTATCTATATTAATAGCTGGCATATCACCAGGAAGAATATAAAAAGCATCACATTTTTCAAGAACTGAAATTCCAATCTTTATAGAAGTTAGCATATCTGTAATTCTATACTGGTCATTGTATACGAATACAATGTTGTGATAATTATATTTACCTATAATTAAATCTTTAATATCCTCTGACCGATATCCAAGAACTACAACAATTTGATTTATATTTGCATTTATCATATTATCAATACAATGCTCTATTATAGCTTTTCCTTTTATATTTAAAAGAGGCTTAAAACTATGCATTCTACTAGACAAACCCGCTGCAAGAATAATTCCATTAATATTAAGCATAAATAAAAAACCTCCATTTATATAATAATTGGTAATTATTTACTACCACTATTATAAAATAGAGATTTTATGTTATCAAATTCTTTCTAAAAAGAACTCGCTTTATAAAATTTAACTTTTAAACCATTTATTAAATTCACTTTTAGCGTATTGCCTTACATCTTCTTCAAACTTTTCATACTTTCTTAAAAAATCAATGCCTTCATCTGTTAATGAAGTCTTTCCTCCATTTTTACCTCCATGCTGCCTTTTTACAACAGGATATCCAAGTTCTTTTTCTAATTTATTTATCATATTCCATGCTTTACTATATGATAACGCAATATGCTTACAAGCATTTCTAACAGAATGTGTTTCTTGAATAAAAAGTAAAAGAAGCTTAGTTCTAGAATTAAAAAATAATGTTTCATTCTCAATGCTTATTCTAACAAAAGGATGTACTATATTTTGATTATGCTTTTCTAAAAGTTGATCTAATCTTTCAATATCATCTGTACTGCTAAAAATACCCTCATCATCTACACTCATCAAAAATCTTTCAACACCTATACTTTTAATTGCACCTCTTAATCCCATATTCCCTTTATAGTTTAAAATTTCAGGTATTAACTCTGCTGATATTAATAAAGGATGTCCAGATTTTCCATTATAGGATGGAGAGACAACTTTTTTATCTAAATCCATCATTTTTTCAATAGTTTTAGGAGTAAACATTGGAATATTAACAGGATTAAAAATTACTTGATGGCATTTATCTTTTAAAAAATCTAACCCTAGTTTAGCCGAATCAAACATTTGTGCCTCTTCATACTTCTCATTTTTTAAAAATATAACTCCATAATCAGCTAAGTCGTGTTCAACATCTTCTGCTTCGTAGCCTGTAACTACAACAATAGGTGAAATTCCTACTTGCTGAAAAGTCAATACTATCCTCTTTATTATAGAAATAGATCCTATTTTCACTAATGGTCCATTTCCTCTTTTTCTTGATGCAACTATTACTCCAGCTGTAATTTTATTTAAATCTTTTCTCATATCCTTACTCCTATCATATTAATAATTGGTAATTAAATTATGTTACTCTGATTTGATTATTTTAATTTTACTACCATAGCCTTTATTTTTCTATATATTGTAAAAAATTTATAACTCTTATAATTTTTAAAGTATAAATAAAAACAGAAAATAAATTTTTCTTAATTGAAAATCTATTTTCTGTTACATTCTTTATATTCTATTATATTTTTCTTCTAATTTCCTTATATCTTCTTTACTATCTATCCATTCTTCTGTATACCCACAATCACAACACATGTATCTTGAAACATTAACTGTTCCTTTTAGAAATCCAATTATTATATTATTTCCTGTTCCATAAATTCCTGTCTCACCTGGTATCCTAATAGTCTTATTACTATTGCACTTAGGACATATTTTTGTATTTTTCATAAATTACTATCCCCCCCATTATTTATTCTCAAAAATCCTATTTATTTTAGACTTATAATTATTTTTACCATTTGATTAATAATCTTTAGCAAATTCAATATAATACACTTGAAATTTTATATTATTTAAAAAGATATGACATAAGTGATATTATAATTCCTGTAAGAATCCCACCATCTATGGAAATAGATTTATTTTCTTTCTTCTTATTAATTATTACAAATAGTTTTCCTATTACAATAAAACTCCCTGATATTCCTATAACTATCTTACTAAAGGATTCATTAAAAGGAATATCCCTAATAAGAACAATACTTATTGGAATAAGTATTGTTAATACTGCTATATAATAGGCTACTTTGGTTAACTGACCACTATAAATAAAAATTGATAGGTTTAACTTATTATCCTTCATTTTATTTAACTCCCTTAAAAAAAATTAAATTAATATAAATCTTTTACATACTTGATTTTTCATTATTTCACTATAATCTACAAGCTGAACTTCATAGCCATTTTCTTGAAGCATTTTCCCAACAGATTCATTACTACTTAATAACTTTCTATTACCTAAATATACATAGTTAGTTCCTAAAATATCATCAACTACAAAACCAATATTTTGAGTAAAAACTTGATTAGTAGCATTTTTATTTATATCTATAAAATATAACTGTATATTATTCTTACTTAAAGAATTTATAAATTTATTATATTGATTATAAAGCAAATCATAATTAACTTTCTTGTAGTATTCACTACTTTTATCAGTTATTTTAAAGTTTACTGGATAACTCAATATACAATATTTTCTATTTTATATTAACTGTTACTATTTGTAAATATATAGAAATTCTTCACCCTATTCTATTTTACAGTTATTTTGTATCTTCAATATCATTAGTATAAATCTTTGAATATATTATATTTATAAAAACAATATTAATTAGGAGATTTTATGAGATATTTTATTAAGACTGCTGATAATGCTCGAATACTGGTTGAAGATTTGAATTCTGATTCAGATAAAACAATATTATTTATACATGGATGGCCCTTAAATCATAATGCCTTTGAATATCAATTTAACTTCTTTGGTGAAAGAGGATATAGATGCATAGGTATAGATTTAAGGGGATTTGGAGAATCTGATAGACCTTTTAATTGCTATGATTATGATACTATGGCTTCAGATATAAGAAAGATAATTGATGTGCTAGATTTAAAGAATATCACTTTAGTTGGACACTCAATGGGTGGCGCCTTATCTATTAAATATATATCTAAATATGATTCCCATAAAGTTTCAAAGCTTTGTTTAATAGGGGCTGCTGCTCCTAGCTGGGTAAAAACTAAGGATTATCCCTATGGTTTTACAGAAGAAGAAGTAAATGAATTTATAAAGGAGTCCTTAAATGATAGACCAAGCTTTATAAGATCAAAAGTTACTAATTTGTTCTTTTATAAAAATACTTCTATAGAGATGCTAAACTGGTTTAATAATATTTCTTTGTCTGCTTCTCCTTGGGGAACCTTTAAGTGTTTAATTAGTTTAAAGGATGAAAGATTATTTAATGATATAAATAAAATTAAAATTCCTACTTTAATCCTTCATGGAGTCCACGATGTTATTTGTCCATATGAGTTTGGTAAATATCTTCATGAAAATATAGAGAACTCAAAATTAATTCCATTATCAGAAGCTGGACATGGCTCCTTTATTGAAGAAAAAGATAAAGTTAACAAAAGTTTATTAAACTTTATTGAAAATAATGTAACTATGTAAAAAATTATGTTTAAATAAATACGATGCTACTGTGATATCATAAGATTCAATTCACAGTAGCATCATATTCTTTATATTTCTTCTTTTAAAATCTCACTTAATAATTCTGGATAGTCAGTAAATGCACCATCTACTTTATTTTTAATTAGTAATCTCATATGAATTGGATTATTAACTGTAAATATATTAACCTTTAAGTTCTTTTCATGAGCTTCCTTTATTAATTCTTCTGATACAAGTAATAAACTTGGATGAATTGCATCTACTCCTAAAGCTTTAGCATATTCAACAACATTTTCTATAGGACTTTCATATAGAATTCCTGTTTTTATATTACTAATAGCTTTCACTTTTTTTATAGATTCATGATTAAAGCTAGATATTATAATCTTGTCTTCTAAATTATAAGTTCTAATTAAATTAATTACATCCTCTTCTATTCCTTTATAATTAATAATATCTGTTTTTAATTCAATATTTAATAGTATATCTATATCCTTAATTAACTCTAACACCTCTTCTAGTGTTGGAATATGACATTCTTCATTATCTCTAAATAACTTTTTCCTATTTTTAAAGGATTTTAATTCTTCTAAGGTAAAATCCTTAATAAGACCTTTTCCAATAAATGTACGTTCTATATCTTCATCATGTATTACAACAATCTTATTATCCTTTGTTTTATGAACATCAATTTCTAATCCTCTGGCGCCTGATTTTATTCCTTCTCTTAATGAAAGCATCGTATTTTCTGGATAATCAGAACTTGCACCCCTATGTGCAAAATTTATCATATTTATCTTTTCCCCCTTATATAGATGTTAAATTTCTATATCCTTAAACTATTGATATTTATTATAAATTGGACTTTTTTATAAATATAAGTTTATCTATTATAATTGCTATAAAAACTCCAATGGTATAACAAATTAAATCTGAAAATAAAAATCCATGTCCTAATACTAATGATCCTATTAAAGTATTTCTAATACTGTTTATCCACTCCCCTTGATATAACTGTGATATTTCTATTCCATAGGAAAATATTAAAGATATTATTGCAACTTTTTTAATGGTAAGCTTATTAAATAAAAAGGCAAATCCGAAATAAACCATAGTTGCCCACAAGGTATCCCCTGCATATTTTCCTAAAAAACTAGGCAAGTAACTTATAAATTTTCTTGATGATAATCCTAAAAGCATAGTAAATAAAACTAGCACTAAATAAATTAATCTACTTCTAGTAAAATTGCTTTTTTTAATATTAAATTTAATCTTTGAATTTATCATTTTATATAATCCCCTATTTATATATATAATATTTCATATAAATATACTAGCATAATTATATTATAAATCCTCTAGCATTTTACAAAACACCATATTTTTGTATATATAAAAAAAGGAGCTGTCGCGACAGCCCCTTTAATTTTTACACTAAATATTGTGACAATTTTCGTAAAGGCCTTCAACCTTCGCCCAATCTATTACATTCCATATATTCTTTACATAATCAGCCCTTAAATTCTTGTATTTTAAGTAATAAGCATGCTCCCATACATCTATAGTTAAAATTGGAATTAAGTCATCCATAACTGGTGAATTTTGATTTACTCTTTTAACTATGGATAGCTTTCCATCCTTGTCTTTAACTAAGAATCCATATCCTGATCCAAATTGTGATATCGCTGCATTAGATAATTCTTCTTTTAATTTATCTACACTCCCAAAGGCACTATTTATTTCTTCTAATAATTTTCCTTCTGGAACTTTCTTTGGATTTGGAGAAAGTATTGAAAAATATAAATTATGATTTGATACTCCTCCACCATTATTAACAACTGCTGGTCTTATTTCTTCTGGTAAATCAGCAACACCTTTAATTAATTGGTCTAAGTTTTTACCTTTTGTATATTCTTCATATCCCTCTAGAGCATTATTTAAATTTGTTTCATAAGTTTGAAGGTGTTTACTATAATGTGTTTTTACAGTCTCCTCATCTATATAAGGTTCTAATGCATTAAAATCATAAGGTAATTCTATTTTATTATACATAAATTCTTCTCCTTAATTTTAATTTTTCTACTAAACTTATTATTCTTAAATTAGTAGTTTATTTTAATTTATCCTTATATTGTGATTCTTATACAGTAAAAAGGAGATAAATATTATACTCTTTGCTATCTTACCAGTTTGCAGAAATAATATTTATCTCCTTATATAATAGAGAAAAGAAAAAAAGTGCATTTTAAAATGCACTTTTATATTATAATTTCAATTATGTTATTATAGGTTATATTCTTCGTTGTAAAGTTCTTCAACTTTTCCCCAACATATTACATTCCATAAATTCTTAACATAATCTGGTCTTAAATTCTTATATTTTAAGTAATATGCATGTTCCCATACATCAATACCTAGAATTGGTACTAATCCATCCATATATGGTGAATCTTGATTTGATTTTTTAACTATTGATAATTTTCCATCCTTATCTTTAACTAAGAATGCAAATCCTGCTCCAAATAAAGTTACAGCAGCATTAGTTAAATCTTCCTTTAATTTATCAACACTACCAAAAGTTTTATTAATTTCTTCTAATAGCTTACCTTCTGGGGCCTTCTTTGCATTAGGAGAAAGAATTGAGAAGAATAAGTTGTGATTTACAACTCCACCACCGTTATTAATAACTGGTGTCTTTACATCTTCAGGTAATTCATTAACAGATTTTAATAATTGTGCTAATGTTTTTTCCTTTGCATATTCTTCATGATTTTCTAATGCCTTATTTAAATTTGTTTCATAAGTTTTATGATGCTTATCATAATGTGTTCTCATAGTTTCCTCATCTACATAAGGTTCTAATGCGTTATAATCATATGGTAATTCTATTCTATTATACATAAAGTTCCCTCCCTTTTTTTCTTAATTATAGCATATGAAATACACCTTTTCAATGTAATTTATAATTATTTTCATTTAATAATAATTATCAAGAGATTTTTTATATCAATAACAGGTCATTTATGTATTTTTTAATTAATATTTTACTTAATTTTATAATATATTCTTATTTTATCATAAAAAAATAAGAAGTTAGATTAATTATAAATTCTAACTTCTTATCATAATTTTCTATTCTTCTTTAAGTAATTACTACTATTTATCCCTTTGCTTACTAAGTTATTAATAAGCTTAAAATCAACTTCTAATTTAACTGTCATTAAGATATACTCCTCTGCAATTATTTTAACAAGTAGAAAAATAATAGTAAATTATCCTTTATTTTTATTTAATTCATATTTTTGTTGTTCCCACGCACTATTGATATCCTTTTCAATCTTGATTGTAAGATATTTTTTTTCTTCCTCTGTATAAGTTTGTGAATTATTTATATTTTGTTTCATATAAAATAATTTTCTTACAGATTCATTAAAACTGCAATGTTTATTTATATCTACCCTTAGCATATTAAAATTCCCCCCTTCACTTAATTCTCTATCTACATTATATACTCTTTTTATTAAATTTTGTTACAATTTTATAGTGAAATTCTATTTTTAATTAAATTTTAAGATTTTAATACTAAAATTTTCGGATTAAATTAAAAAAACTATAGTAATTATAAAACAATATATTCTTTATATTTACTATAGTTCATTAATCTAATAAAGAAGCCTTAGAAAATATCTAAAGCTTCTTCTAAAAATACATAAAAATAATTATTCTAAGTCTATACTAGCCCCTAACTCTATGGCTAATTTATTTAACTCATAATATTCTTTCTTCCCATGTATCTTTACAGAATTTAAAAGATCTTCTATAGTAATAATATTTAATTTCTTAATTAAAAAACCTAGTAATATCATATTGGCATTTCTTTTGTCTCCTAGGTTTTCTGCCATTGTTTCAGCGTTAATTTTATATAATTTTAAGCTTTCAAAATTTATATTATCTTTTATCATATCTGAATCTATTATTAAAGTTCCATTTTTCTTTATTGCTCCACTAAATTTCTCTAAAGAGGGTTTATTCATAACTACTACTATATCTGCTTCTGTAATAACAGGTGATCCAACTTCTTCGTCAGAAATTATAACTGAACAATTTGCTGTACCCCCTCTCATTTCTGGTCCATAAGATGGTAGCCATGAAACATTAAATCCCTTATCCATAGCCGCATAGGATAAAAGCTTACCCACAGTTAATATTCCTTGTCCTCCAAAACCTGCAAATATAATTTCCTTTTTAATCATTCTAATTATCCTCCTTATTTGTATCTTTTTTAACACCTAAAGGATAATAAGGAATCATATTTTCTCTAAGCCACTTTAAAGAATCCTGTGGAGATAATCCCCAATTAGTTGGACATGTAGATAAAACTTCAATAAATGAATATCCTAAACCTTTTATTGAATTGTTAAAAGCTTTTTTAATTGCTTTTTTAGCTTTGGTTAAATTGGCTATATTATCTACACTTACTCTTTCAACATAAGTTGCTCCATCTAAAGTAGATATCATTTCTGATACTCTTATTGGATGACCTTGTGTTTTTAAATCTCTTCCATAAGGAGAGGTTTCTGTAATTTGACCTTCTAAAGTAGTAGGAGCCATTTGCCCTCCTGTCATACCATATATGCAATTATTTACAAATATAGTTACAATATTTTCTCCTCTAGCAGCTGCATGAACAACTTCTCCTGTTCCTATAGCTATTAAATCACCATCACCTTGATAAGTAAATACTACCTTATCTGAATTCCCTCTTTTTATACCTGTTGCAACTGCAGGGGCTCTTCCATGAGCTGCTTGGAACATATCACAGGCAAAATAATTATATGCAAGTACTGAACATCCTACTGACGCAACACCTATGGTTTTCTCTAATATTCCTAATTCTTCTATTACTTCCCCTACTAATTTATGAATTATTCCATGAGTACATCCTGGACAATAATGTGTAGGTACATCTAAAAGAGCCTTTGTTGGCTGATATACAATCCCCATATTACATACCTCCAATAATAGATTTTACGTATTGGTATATCTCATCTACTGTAGGTACTATACCACCTGTCCTACCATAAAATCTAACTTCTTCTTTTCCATTTACAGCAAGCTTTATATCTTCCACCATTTGCCCGCAATTCATTTCTACAGATAAATATCCATTTTTACTCTTCCCTAAAGTCTTTATAAAGGCTTCATTAGGGAATGGCCAAGTTGTTATAGGTCTTACTAGTCCTAAGTTTATTCCCTCTTCTTTAGCAAGGCTTATAACACTCTTGCATATTCTAGCTGTTATTCCAAAGGAAACTAATATTAGATCGCAAGAATTTTCACAATTATATAATTCATATTTAACTTCATTTTCTTTTATTACTTTATATTTCTCTTGAAGCTTTATATTAAGTTCTTCTAGCTTCTCTGGATTTAACTCTAATGAGTTTATTATGTTATGTTTGTCCCTATTTCCCAACCCATTAGCAGCCCAAGTTTTTTCTGGCAGCTCTCTTTTCTTATTTTCTTTAAATTCAATACCTTCCATCATTTGCCCTAGCATTCCGTCTGCCATTATCATTACTGGCGTCCTATATAAATCACTTACATCAAAAGCTTCTGATATTAAATCTATCATTTCTTGAATAGAAGCTGGAGCATATACTGGTAAATTAAAATCTCCATGTCCAAGTCCCTTGTTTAAAAACAAATAATCTGATTGAGCTGGTTGTATTCCTCCAAGCCCTGGCCCACATCTAACTACATCAACTATAATACAAGGTACTTCAGCTGCTGCTAAATATGAAATTCCCTCTGTCATTAAGCTTATTCCTGGACTAGATGATGATGTCATACATCTAACTCCTGTTCCTCCACATCCATATACCATATTAATAGCTGCTATTTCACTTTCAGCTTGTAAAAATACTCCATTTGACTTTTTCATATTTTTTGCCATATATGCTATTAATTCAGTTTGAGGTGTTATTGGATATCCAAAAAAGCATTTACAGCCTGCTCTAATAGCCGCTTCTGCTATTGCTTCATTACCCTTCATTAAAAACTTTTCCCCCATAGTTTTCCTCCTACCTTTCAATTGTTATGACACAATCTGGACAAATTTTTCCACAGGATGCACATCCTATACATTCACTCATAAGATTTTCATCTATTCCAGCTGGATGGTACCCCTTACTATTAAAATTCTCCTTAAAGTTAATAATTTTTTTCGGACATATATTTATACAATGCCCACAACCTTTACATCTTTCCTCTTTAAATATAACCTTAGCCATTAAAATCCCCCTTATTATTACCAAGACATATCCATATATAGATTTATAGGTAATATCTCTCCATTAACTTTGTCCTTAATTACCTCTTCAAATTTTTTGGTACATATGGTGTATTTGTAAGGAATGTTTAAAAACTTAGATAACTCAAAAGCTTTCATGTCTCCTTTGAGTATATGCTTAGCTTCTGTTTCCCTCATCATATGAGAATTTGATATTATACCAGTTACTTTTAGCCTACTTGCTAATTCAATAGACTTTAGATATTCACTTGCTGTTATACAATTTAAGGTTTCTAGTCTTGAATTATTTAAAATATAATACATTGAATAATCTTCTTCTTGAAAGTATTTATTATATACTCCTAGAACCCTAGCTCCTACCTCATCTCCACCAACATCCACTATAACTTCATATGATCTATCATTAAATACAGATAAAATTTCTGCAGATAGTACCATTAGTTCTGCATTAATTAAATCCTTTGTGGTGCTTATAACTCTTATTTTGTAATCCTTTTCTATTTTGGCTTTAATATCCCTTATAGCAAAATACGGATTAATTGTATCCATATCTACTAATGCTACCTTTTTACCTTCTTTAGAACTCTTTATTGCATAATTAATTGCAACTTCTGTCTTACCACTACCAAAGTGTCCAGTAAATATCTTAATTCTACTCACATTAACACGCCCTATTAAACATTCTTATTATCAGTATACTTTATATTCTATTTTTATCGCAATAAAAAGTGTAATATATACAAATATTTACCATAATTTATGATAATTACAATTTGTTCAAATAGATTCTTAAGAATTTATTTAAATAAATGATATATTAATTATTTTTTTAGTGATTTTTTGTATTATAAAAAATATTATATAAGTTATTTTGCTTTCCAAAGCATAAAACCAAGTAATACCTGCCATAAATACCTATAAAAAATAAAAGAGCCTTAGAATAACTCTAAAGCTCTATACAAAAACTATTTATTTTCTTCAATTAATGCTTCAATTTTAGCTCCACATCTACTAGCTCCACAGAATCCTGTTCCAGCACAAGTAGTTTCTTGAACCTTTTCAAAAGTATCAGCACCATCTTTTATAGCTTTTACTATTACATCTTTTTCTACACCTTTACATAAGCAAACTAAATCCATATTTACACCTCATTTTCTAAAATCTTTTCATTAGTTATAAAAAACTTAATCTATTTTTAGATTATAATATATTTTTATAATCTATAAAAGCTATTATTAGAAAATAATTATTTCTAATTTATTATTTTTGAGATTATAGGTATAGTAATAATAGATAATAAGGTAGTTATAAATACAACTATTGATGAATATTCCTTTTCCTTATTAAAGTCAGCTGCAAATATTGATGTCATAGCAGCTGCTGGCATAGCTTGTATAACTATCATGGTATTTATTATAGTTGAATTATCCTTTAATGCTAGTTTTATTAAAATAAGCACTAAAGGGATTATTATTAGCTTAATTAATGATCCATAATATACTGATATTTCCTTAAAAACATCTTTTATCCTTACCTTAGCCAATATACTACCTACTATTATCATTGAAATTGGTGCCGTCATATCTCCAACTATTTTTGTTGTGTCTAATATAAAAGATGGTAGTTGTACCTTAAATAACATCATAGGAATTCCTATATATACTGCTATTATAGCTGGATTTAACAAAACCTTTTTTATATTTTCCTTTGATATTTTATCTGAAAAAATCATAACTCCATATGTCCATAAAGACATTGTAAATACCATATTAAAAATTGAGGTATAAACAACTCCTTCCGGCCCATACAAGCTATTAATTATGGGGAATCCTATAAATCCGCAATTTGAGAATACATTTGCAAAATGTAGAATTTTTTTCTTTTCATCTTTAATAGGAAGTAAAAATATATAAGATATAATAGCTGCTAGAATCATAAAAGCTACACTATAGAAAAATGCCCTTAAAACATTATTACCCATTCCATCACTAAATTCAAAACTAAATGAATTTATAACTAAAAGGGGTAATGTTATTTCTAAAAGTATTCTTCTTAATCCTTTATTTACTTCTTAACTTATTATGTTCTTCTTTGTTCCATAAACTCCAATTAATAATATTAAAAATAAAGAAATTATTTTATTTAAAACAACCATTTTTTCTCCTATAAAAATTGTATTTTTCTTTATATTATATACTATTTATTACTATAAGTTATGTGATAATTGTAAACTTTTTGTATAAAGCATTAATTTACTTATAGTCTCATATATATTAAATAAATAATTCTATAATATTTTATAATTATATTGATAAGCTCATTATTATTTGTTATTATAATAACTATTGAATTGTTTGTATAAGGGAGTAGTTAACTCTAATTTTGTAAGAGTTACTAAGTCAACATATTGAACTTGGTTCTGGCTTAGTATTAAATAACGAGACTTATGCGTAGCTTTGCTACGCATAAGTCTTATTTTTTATGATAATAATCTATAAGTAGTAATAAAATCCTAATTAATATTTAGGTTTTATAATAAATTCTATAATAAAGGAGTACATATTATGGGTTTCATTTCAATTTTTATGACTGGTATAGGATTATCTATGGATGCCTTTGCTGTTTCTTTAGCTAAAGGTATATGTTTAAAAGAAGATGAATTTAAAAATTCTTTTAAAGTTGCTTTATTTTTTGGTGGCTTTCAAGCCTTAATGCCCTTATTAGGCTGGTGGGTTGGTAGATATTTTGAAAGCTATATAAAATCTTTTGATCATTGGATAGCTTTTATATTACTAGCACTTATAGGTGGAAAAATGCTAATAGAAGCTATTAGAGAAATAAGATCTAAACAAGATTTAGAAATAGCTACAGAATGTGAAAGGGATGAATTCTCTTATAAGAAACTAACAATATTAGCAATTGCAACTAGTATAGATGCCTTAGCTGTTGGAGTTAGCTTTGCATTTTTAAGCGTTAGCATTATTCCTTCTATAACAATCATAGGAATAACTACTTTTGTATTAAGCTTTATAGCTGTTTTCCTTGGTAAAAAGCTTGGTGAGTTTATGCAAAGTTATGCTGAATTAATAGGTGGAATTATTTTAATATTTATTGGAGCTAAAATATTATTTGAACACTTAATGTAAAATTGATTAAAAGCATAGATATTCCTCAAAATATCTATGCTTTTAATTTTTCTATAATTTTATATAGCCTTTTTCACTACTGGTACATAAATATCCATTACTACCCCTATACTTGGATGACATCTTTCATCATAGTATTCAAAGTCCAATTTTCTTTCATCAAATATATATCCACAATCTTTAAACCATTCTTCAAATATATATTTCCAAGTTTCTTTAATCACATTTGCAAATGCATTATTTTCCTCCTCAGTATTTGTATTAACTGGAGGAGTTGTAAATACAGCATAAGTTGCTTCTGGAACTTCTATTGTAATCATATCCTCTGTAACGTCTTTAAAATCATCTACTATAACTCCAAGCATATAAACGGCTTCTCCCTTATCATTACTTGACGGAATACATAATCCAACTTCACCATGTTTTGGTGGATTTAATATTTTATACATTTTACTCTCTAAGTTTTCCCCTTCATAATTAACCCAAAAAGAAGCCACATCTTTTGTATAGTTTCCATTAGTTATATTAGTTTTAATACCATAACCTGCAACTTTAAATGCAGATTTATCTATAATAATTGGTTTCATAAATTCTCCTCCATATCTTAAAATTGATTTTATACCTAAAACTTCATCAATATGCTTTAAATAATTAGTAGGACTAAATCCAAATTCTTTTTTAAAAGCTTTAGAAAAACCATTATGAGTTTGAAATCCATAATCTAAAGCTATATCTATTATTTTCTTACCATTAAACAAATCTTCTGCAGCCAATGAAAGCCTTCTTTTCTTTACATATTCCATTAATGTTATTCCTTGATTAATATTAAATACCCTTGAAAAGTGAAATACTGAATATCCGCACTCACTAGATATTATTTCTGGTGATAATTCATTTTTAATATTTTCTTCTATATATTTCATAGACAATTCTATTGCTTCATTATAATTCAAATTCTCACCTACCCTTTCCCCACGTGGTAATTATAGTATATCATCGTAAATATAATAAAACTGTTCCTAATTTGCTAAATTTACTTTTATACAAAAATAAAAAGGCTCCTATATGTTTTACACACAAGAACCTGTATTAGTGATGATATAACTAATAGCTTACAATTTTATTAGTTATATCTTTCTATATTTAAATTATTATACCTTCAAAATGATCTATTTCATGTTGAATAATCTGTGCAACAAAACCATTAAATACCTGTTTATGCATCTTAAAATCTCTATCAAGATATTCCACTTCTATGGTTTCATATCTTTTTGTTTTTCTAAATCCAGATAAGGACAAACAACTTTCCTCTGTTTCATATTCCTTTTCTTTCTTTACTATCACTGGATTAACCATAGGAACTATAATATTCCCTATACTAAATACTAATATACGTTTTTTTACCCCTATCATATTTGCAGCCATGCCAACACAAACTTCTAAATTTGATCTTAAAGTATCAACTAAATCATCAATAACTGTTATATCAGCTTTAGTTGCTAGCTCTGATTTTTGTCCTAGGAATAATATATCTTTTACAATCGATTTTATCATCTATATCCTATCCTTCCTAATGAATTGACATCTAAAAATTTTCTTTCATTTTAAAATAATTCTATCCAATCACTTAGTTTATTATAAACTGTGAATCCTCTCTTCTTATACATTTCATAAGCAATACTATTTTTTTCAATTACTGTTAAACAAATTTCTTCTACTTCCTTTTCATTTAGGAATTGTATTTCTGTTTCTAATAATCTTTTACCATAACCCATTCTCCTATAGTCTTTCATTAATCCTATATCAAAAAAGGCTTTTTCATCTTTAATTATGGTAGTTAAAAATCCTATACTCTCATTTTTATCTAGTATTATAAAATAATCTTCATTATCATTTTTATTTTCTAAATACTCTTTTGCCTCTTCTATTTCTATATAAGTTCCATGAGGCATATCCATAAAAGCTTTATTATATACCTCTACATATTCCTCAATATTGCCTTTTGATAGCTTAATTTTATCTAAAACATCATTCACTTTTTCATTATTATTTAACTCCCAAAAGCTCTTTACCATTATTCCTTCACCCAATATTCACTACAATCATTGGATCTATCTAAGAATCCGTATTGAATTAAAGCCCTTCTTATTGTTGCATAGTCTTCATGTATTCTCTTTAATATTCTATTTACTTCTTTTTCTGAGTATCTTTTTCCAGCACTAAAATTCTTAGTTATTTCTTCTAGCAATATAATTTTTTTCTTTTCTTTAGCTGGATAACTTTTCAATCCACCATTTTCATCAACATAAGTTTCTATTACCTTTATTTTTTCTTCCTTGGTTATATTAAATCTATCATCTAAGGTAGTAGCTCCATTATGAGCATCACAAATAATATCATTATCCAAGATATTTATTTTTTTATTTGCATCTTTAGCAAGTAAATTCATAGTTGCTAGAAATAATTTAGCTTGTTTTTCTCTTTCTCTTAATTTATATCTGTGGTTTCTAATAGTAGAATTTGCAACTCCTAATTTTGCTGCTATTTCCTTATCTGTAAGTCCTAAAGCTATTAATTCAATTATTGATTTTTGAGCTGATGATATTCCTGTATAAAGTGAATTCATGTTTAATAAATAACTTAGCATGGATTGGTGCTTTTCTCTAATATGAAGTTCTGCAGTCTTTTTTGCATCATATAAGTCTCCATCCACTTCATATATTCTCCCCTTTATAAATTCTTCTTCACAAACTATACACTTAACTACTTCTTCTGTTTCAATAAATCCCTTTTCTATTTCTTCAATATCTGCATTCCAAAAAAGATTATTTTCCATTTTACACCTCCGCATATCCTTTAATAACATTATACGTTTTTGCCTATACATTGATAGACTTTTTTTATATTTGTTTATAAATAATTTCATT
Source organism: Clostridium sp. (assembly GCF_021443865.1). Classification (GTDB taxonomy): domain Bacteria; phylum Bacillota; class Clostridia; order Clostridiales; family Clostridiaceae; genus Clostridium. Next base: position 14,956 of record NZ_JABUTB010000014.1, on the reverse strand, counting down.
GTTTAAAATTCACGGAATAGTATCATATTAATTAATAGACTACAGTATATCTATAAAAAAGGTGGTGTAAAAATTGCATAATAAATATAATGACCTATTTGATACTTTGATAAAATCTTATTATGATGGAAGCTTTGAAGAAATTCTTACAAATATTATGGTTTGTCATGAGATTTCACCTCAAGAAACCTTTAAAATCATTTCTTCTCTTTGTGGTGTTTCCATAGAATTTAATAATAATTATGTTTATAACTTAAAAAAAGCCATTACTAACTACGAAGTAAATAGAAGATTTGTTGAAAAACTTGATAGTTGTAATTTAAGCTGTAAAAAGGAAAATGATGAAAAATATAATTGTCAGTTAAGTTGTCCCTTTAATGCAATAATCTATGATAAGAATAAAAATTCCACTTATATTAATTATGATCTTTGCGTAGGTTGTGGCTTATGTATAGATTCTTGTAAGGAAGGTAAAATTTTAGACAAAATAGATTTTATACCTATTGCTGATTTAATTAAAAATAATAAAAATGTGGTAGCTGCTGTTGCCCCTGCAATTATTGGACAGTTCGGTGAAGATGTTTCTTTAGATCAATTAAGGGAAGCTTTAGTTAAAATTGGATTTAGTGACATGATTGAAGTTGCTTTTGCTGCTGATATGCTTACCATTAAAGAAGCTGTTGAGTTTAATAAACTTGTAAAGGAACCAGAGGATTTAATGATAACCTCTTGTTGTTGCCCCATGTGGGTTGGAATGCTAAAGAAAGTTTATAAAGAATTAGTTCCTAACCTTTCTCCTTCTATTTCTCCAATGATAGCTGCAGGAAGGATTATAAAAAAATTAGATCCTGATTCGAAAATAGTATTTATAGGACCTTGTATAGCTAAAAAGGCTGAAGCAAAGGAAAAAGATTTAACTAATGACATAGATTTCGTATTAACCTTCCAAGAATTAGATAATATATTTAAAGCCTTAGATATTAATCCTTCAAAGTTAAATGGTCTTCCAACTAAAGATTATGCATCACGAGGGGGAAGATTATATGCTCGTACTGGTGGAGTGTCTATAGCTGTGGGTGAGGCTGTAGAAGAGTTATATCCAGATAAATCAAAATTATTTAAATCTGAAAAAGCTGAAGGTGTTAAAGAGTGTAAAGATATCTTAAATAGAGCATTAAATGGAGAAATAAAAGCAAACTTTATAGAAGGAATGGGCTGTATTGGTGGTTGTGTTGGTGGTCCTAAGGCTCTTATTTCTAAAGAAGAAGGGAAAATCTTTGTTGATAATTTAGCATATAGCTCCCCAATTAAAATTGCTACTCATAGCAATACAATGGATGAGGTTTTAGAAAAATTAAATATAACTTCTTTAAAAGATTTTGAAGACCATAAAAAAACAGAAATATTTCATAGAAATTTCAACTAAAATTATTACACTTATCATATTGTGATTATTTTTCTTAAAATCCTCTTGTAATAAGTAACTTAAAGTAGAAATTCAGTATAATATCTATTTTTCTATTATTAGCATAGATGCTCTAAGTATCATATCATATAAGGTAAAAATATTATTGGAGGAATTTTTAAATTTGGATACCTTAAGTGTTTGTATTATAGCTAAAAATGAAGAAAACAACTTATTAAGATGTCTAGAAAGCATAAAAGGTATTGCAGATGAAGTAATATTAGTTGATACAGGTTCTGTTGATAAAACAATAAGTATTGCTGAAAAATATAATGCTAAAGTAATTGAGTTTCCTTTTGAAAATAATTTTAGCACTGCAAGAAATAAGGCTTTGGATATGGCAACTAAAGATTGGATATTATTTATTGATTGCGATGAAGCATTAGATAGCTCTCAAATTTATGAAATTAAAAGAAAATTAAAGGATTCAAAAAAATTAGGATTTAGCTTAAGATTAACAAATGTTATTGATAATAAACTATACAAGGGAAAACATACTTTAAGAATTATAAAGAATAATTCTGGATTTTATTATTCTGGAAAAATCAATGAAAAACTTAAGAACTATATCTATGAAGACTTCTATAATAATGAAATACTTAATTTAGAATACTTTTTATATAATTATGGATTTGATTACAGTAGAAAAAGTTTAATTGAAAGATGTAATAGAAATATAGACATATATTTATCCTTCCATAAAGAAGAGATAGATTTTCTTTATTATTATTACATTGGTAATGAATATTATCTATTAAAAAAATATAATACTGCTGCTAATTACTATATAAAAGCTATTAATTCAAATGACAACATCTATATAAATAGTTATATAACCTTTTTAATAGTTAAATCTTATTATTCTATGAAAAAATATAGTAAAGCTATATTAATCGGTGAAAGCTTTTCTCTTAAATTTAACTTAATACGAGAATTATACTATTTTCTAAGTGAATGTTATAAAGTACTTGAAGAATTCGATATTTCTAAGGATTACTTCAAAATATATTTAAGTAATCCTCCTAATGAATACTCATACTATTTTAACGTAATTAATAATTCTTCTAAAAACTTAATTCCAGAATTTTTCGGTTTTTCTATAGGAAATTTAGGTGTTAGCCCAAAATAAGGAAGAGCAAAGCTCTTCCTTATTTTATTTAGTAGAAACTTTGAAAACCTTTGTAAAAAGTACTTATATGTACTTAAGATTACTAATGTTAAGTTACTACTCTTGTCTTTTATTTAAAATTTGTTCTAATACATTTAGTCTTGTTTTGCCAAGTATTTGTTTTGGCTTCTTAGCTATTTCATTGTCTTTGTAAAACTTATTTTTGTTAGCTTGTACAACCAAATAGATTTTCTCTTCTAGTGCTTCGTCTTCTATGTTCCCTTCAAAGTAATCATCTATGTAGTTTCTCAATGCATAACTTAGCTCTTCTTGATTTTTGTAATATAATCTAATTCCACCCTTATTCACTATATAATCCTCCCTATAAAATCTACTTTTTAAATATATTTTATACCAAATATATCTAATATACAACCTGTATTGATATTCTTAATTCTTACTTAATTATTAAATGTATCTATTTTCCACTTTTTTCTTTAATTATCTTAGTTTTTAAAAAAATTTTAATAAAAATTGCAAGGATTTTAAAAATACTATTGACAAATTATTAATTAATAATTATTATTAATACATAGATAATATTGAAAGAAACAGGGAGGAAAAATTTATGTCATTAATAGGAAGAAAATTAGAAGAATTTAAGGTTCAAGCTTACCACAATGGAAAGTTTGTAGAAGTATCAAATGAAGATGTTTTAGGAAAGTGGGGAGTATTCTTCTTCTATCCAGCAGACTTCACATTTGTATGTCCAACTGAATTAGGAGATTTAGCTGATCATTATGATAGCTTTAAGGAAATAGGAACTGAAATATATTCAGTATCAGAAGATTCACATTTCGTTCATAAAGCATGGGCTGATACAACTGATACAATTGGAAAGATTACTTATCCAATGTTAGCAGATCCAACTGGTAAGTTAGCAAGATTCTTTGAAGTACTTATCGAAGAAGAAGGTATGGCTTTAAGAGGAACATTTATTGTTGACCCTGATGGCATAATCCAAGCTTATGAAGTTCACCAAAACGGAATTGGTAGAAATGCTGAAGAATTATTAAGAAAAGTTCAAGCAGCTCAATTCGTAAGAGAACATGGAGATGAAGTTTGCCCAGCTAACTGGACTCCAGGAGCTGAAACTTTAGTACCAAGCTTAGATTTAGTTGGAAAACTTTAATATATAACATAGAGGGGACTTTCTCCTCCACTATAAAAAATTAGCGAGGAAACTCGCTATTTTTTTAACAAACTAATCAATAATAATTATTAGGTAATAATACAGCATTAATATATATATTTTATTTTATAAGGAGGCTTATATGAACAATAATATTTATGATTTAATTATCATTGGCGCTGGTCCTGCTGGTTTATCTGCTGGTTTATATGCAGGAAGAGCAAAGCTTAGAACACTAATCATTGAAAAAGAGAATATTGGTGGTCAAATTACCACTACTGCAGAAGTTGTTAACTACCCTGCTATAGTTAAAACAAGTGGTGCAGAAATGACATCTCAAATGAGAATACAAGCAGAAAATTTTGGAGTTAAATTTAAAACTGCTGATGTTATAGATGTAGATTTTAATGGTGAAATTAAAACTATAAAAACAAATGTTGGTGATATCCAAGGAAGATCCGTTATTATAGCTACAGGTGCTTCACCAAGAAAATTAGGATTCCCTGGAGAAATTGAATATGGTGGCAGGGGTGTTGCCTACTGTTCAACTTGTGATGGTGAATTCTTTAAAGACTTAGAAGTTCTAGTAATTGGTGCAGGTTTCGCAGCTGCAGAAGAAGCTATATACTTAACTAGATTTGCTAAAAAAGTAATAATAATAGCTAGAGAACCTGAATTTACTTGTGCGAAATCTATTGGAGATAAGGTTAAAGCTAATAAGAATATAGAAATTAGATTCAATACTGAAGTTGTAGAAGCTGTTGGTGATGATGTCTTAAGATCAGTAAAATTAATTAATAATGTTACTAATGAAACTTCTGAATACTATCCTCCAAAAGAAGATGGTACATTTGGTATCTTTGTATTCGTTGGTTATCAACCACAAACTGATATATTTAAAGACAAAATAGATATGGATAGATGGGGATATATATTAACTGATGAAAATATGAAAACTAATGTAGATGGTGTTTATGCAGCTGGTGACTTAAGACCTAAAATGCTTAGACAAGTTGTAACTGCAGTTGCTGATGGTGCTATTGCTGCAACAGATGCTGAAAAATATGTAGCTGCACAAAAAGAAAGACTTGGAATTGTTGATGAATATGTAGAAGAAGAAAAAGTTGAAAAGCCAAAAGAATCTCCAGCCTCTTCTATTTCAAATACTGGTAAGAGTGCATTATTAAACGATGCTCTAAGAAAACAAATTCAAGGAGTTTTAGCTAGATTTGAAAATAACATATCTTTAGTTTCAATAGTAGATGAAACTAATAGTAAATCAATTGAATTAAGAGATTTAGTTTTAGATATAGCTGATCTAGGTGATAAAGTTACTGCACTTATTTATAAGAAGGGCGAAAATCCTGAAATGGAAGATAAAGTTCATGCAAATAAATTCCCTATAGTAGCTATTTTAAATAAAGATGGTGAATATAGTGGTGTTAAATTCCATGGTGTTCCTGGTGGTCATGAATTAAATTCATTCCTTATAGCTATGTATAATATAGCAGGGCCTGGTCAAGAAATTAATGCTAATCTTTTAAATGATATTAAGTCTATAGATAAGAAAATTAATATTAAAGTTGGAGTATCACTTTCTTGCCATGTATGCCCTGATGTAGTTATGGCTGCTCAAAGGATTGCAATAGAAAACCCTAACATAGAAACTGAAATGTTAGATTTATCAAACTTCCCTGACTTAAAGAGTAAACATAAAATAATGAGTGTACCAGCACTAATAGTAAATGACGAAAAAGTATACTTCGGTGGTAAGAAGCTTGAAGAAATAGTAAACTTATTAAAATAATAATTTAATTAGAAAATGAGAAGGGGCTGTCGCGACAGCTCCTTATTTTTTAGGATAACTTTTTTATTTCTTATTTTTTGTATATTTAACCCAAGTATAAAAAATAAGAAATATTCCAACTAGCAAAGATGTACTACTAATTCTTTTAATCATTCCAGAGAAACTTTCTTATTATACTTTCATGAATACCAAATTTAGTTGAATCAGAAGCTATTGTTTAACTTACTGATAAAACACTTGATATCATTTGTAGTACTAATACTATTATCTTTAATATTAATGTTTGATTCATCTAAACTTCAAGTTTAGATATTTTATTTAAATGAAAAATTAATAACTTATTCATAAATACTACTTAAGAAAAACAAATCATCTTGTGATGGTTCAACATTATATACTTCTTTAAACCTCGCTAGTATATCTTGCTTATCATTTAATCCTTTTGTAATCTCTAAACCCATGTTTAGTTTATCAAAATACCATGCCATTTCTTCTTTATCACAAATTAACTCATGTGAACATAAATAATAATTAGCATCATAACTTTTAACTTCCTTCATCATTGATTCCAGTTTTTTTCTATTAAAATAACTTTTTCCTTCTTTTGTAGAACCATATACTGAATCACCTAAAAACAGTATTTTTTCTTGTGGTACATATACTATAGTTCCATCATCTCTATGAGGATTAATAATTTCCTTTACTAAACATGTTATTCCTCCAAGGTTTATTTCTAATTCCCCCTCAAATAATAAATCAAATTTTACTTCTTCTAAAGTATCAGCATTTTGTAAGTCATCTTTTACTATTTTTACCCCTAACTCATTAAATATCTTCTTCCTCCTAGCATCTTCTAATGAATCATTATCTGTCTTTATTCCCCAATACATTTTTGCTAATTCATAAGTTTTATTACTTGCTATCTTTATAGCATCAAACCTTGATAATCCAAATATATGATCCCAATGATGATGTGTTGCAACAACATAATCTATTGGTGGCAAATCCATATCCTTAACCTCATTTAAAAATACTTCAGCATGTTTAATGGAATTACCTGCATCAATAACTAAACAAGATTTGTCTCCCTTAACAAGCCCTAATGCAGGACGCTCATTCATATCATCATTTAATAAATAATAAATTCGTTCGGTAACCTTTTCTAACATTCTCACTAACTCCTCCTATACATAAAATATTAACCTTTCTAGTAATATACTATAATATTTATATCTACAAATTGAACCTTAAAATTTTATACTAAATAAAAATGAGCCATAATTACTTTTTATGACTCACTAAAATTTCATATTTTTGATTTTTCTTTTAATATTATTCTATCTATACTCTTTTTAGATAAAAAATATCTTTCTGCTAAAACTTTTCTACTAATACCAGTTATAAATTCATTATAAATACTAATATTACGTATTTCTAATTCTTTTCTTGTATTATTTTTTAGTCCCCAATTTGCCCTATTTCCTTCTCTAATAGGTATATATATATACTCACCCTCAATATACTGTTGAACTAATTCAATTATTTCCTTTGGTAATATCTCTTTAGCTTTTATATAGCACATACTGCTCCTCCTAAATTTTCATTTATAATCTAGGTTTAAAGCAAAGGCTATCCTATTTTATCAAATTTAATACAATAGCCTTTGCTATGCATTAATTGAATCTCTTCTCATAAATTTTCCTCCTTTTAAATTAATTTTCTTTAATATTTATTTAATTATATCTTATTTCATTAACTACGTATATAAATAATAGCTATATAAGCTAATCACAAGTATTAAACCTTACTGTTGTGAAACTTTATATACCTTCTATTATTTCTAATATCTAATTTTAGTAAAACATCATTTGCTTTTATATGGTTCCTTATTTTTTAATTCTAAATAATAAACTATTAAATGCTTTTTCTTAAGTTTATTTCATGTAACTTATCTAGATTTAAAATTAAATCATATTTGTTGTAAAAGTCTTATCATTCTTTTCTATAAATTTTATATAATGCTAATTGTATTCACATATTCCTTAATAATATAAATTAAATCCTCTGTTTTAATCCATACAGTAGATGTATTATCATTTCGATGTACACCAATAATACTATTAGAATATATAAAAATTCCTTATATAAAAAAACTCCTTCTCATAAATGGAAGGAGTAAGTTATATAAAGCAAATTTCAATTTGTGATTATGCTATTGTTTTAGCTTCTAATTTTGCTTTTTTTCTTTTTTCTGTTTCATCTACAACTACTGCTGTAACTGCTGTTCCAGTTACATTAGTTAATGTTCTCATCATATCTATTATTGCATCTACTGCCATTACCATAGCCATACCTTCTATAGGTAATCCAGCAGTTGATAATACTACAGTTGTTGACATAGTTGCCGCTCCTGGAACTCCTGCTATACCAATTGAAGAAATAATTGTAGTTAATACTATTAAAATATAGTGATACATTGTTAAATCTACTTTGAATACATTTGCTACAAATACAGCTACTATAGCTGGATATAATCCACCACAAGCATTCATTCCCATTGTTGATCCAAGTGGAGCTACAAAGCTTGCTACATTTCCAGAAACCTTAGCATTTTCTACTAATGTCTTAATAGTAACTGGTAATGTACCATAACTACTTTGACTTGTAAATGCTACTACTTGTGCTTCTGATATATCTTTAAAGAACTTTAGTGGATTCTTTCTTGCAACAAAGGCTACTAAAGGTGTATGAACTAATAGTATTTGTAATATACATGCTATATAAACAGCTAGCACAACTAAGAATAAGGATTTAATAGTGTCCATTCCATTTTTTGCTGCTGCTGTAGCTATTAATGCAAATACTCCATATGGTATAAACTTTAATATTATTCTAGTAATGCTTAATACTAATTCATATGCTGATAATATAAAATCTTTAAAAGCTTTAACTTTCTCTGGATTTTTATTATCTTCAATAACTAATGCTACTGCTATAAATAATGAAAAAATAACTATTGGTATTATTTGATTATTTACAATTGATGCTACAGGGTTAGATGGTAAGAAATCTAATATAACCTTTGAGAAAGGCGGTATTTCTCTTGGAGTAAATCCTTCTATTCCAACATAGCTTAAGCCATTTCCTAAATTAAATATTTTTCCTATAATTAAACCTATTATTGTAGCAACTCCTGTTGTTCCTAATAAAATACCTATTGTCTTAAGTCCTATTGACTTTAAAGTATCTAAATTTTTAAGTCTAATTATACTTGTTATTATTGATACCATAACTAATGGTACAACTATCATTTTAATTATTGCTATATATCCTTTACCCACCACTTCAAGGTAAGAAAGATTTTCTTTAAAAATTCCTCCTAAAATTAATCCTATTGTTAAAGCTGTTAAAGTTGCATAAGAGAACTTTCCAGTCTTTGATTTTACTAAATAAATAACATAAAATGCTACTAATGATAGTACTACTGCTAAAATTAAATTAAAACTAATATTTATATTCATATTTTCCTCCTATTTTTTATTGATTATTATAATTACAATATAAATTGATAATATTCACAAAAGAATAAAAAAAACTCCTGCCCTGTAATACAGAGGCAGAAGTCTAACTTCCACGGTTCCACTCTGATTAGATATAAATATCCATCTCATCTAAGGTACTATATAATACCTAGTCTCTATAATGGGAGAACCCATAATCCCCTACTTAATTTCAAGGATTAAACTCTGAGATGCACTTCATTAATATAATTATAAGCTATTCCACCAACCTAGCTCTCTCTAAAATAATTAGTATTAACTACTTCTTCTCTTCATTGTCTTTATTCATATCGGAATACTATGATTTAATTATAGCATTATATTTTCTCTTGTCAATATATAAATGAAATATTTAATATGGATATTTTACTATTAATTGAAAGATGAAAATCTTCTAATAATATAATTAAATATAGAAACAACTTTTAAAGTATTACTTTAAGTATTCATCAACATTATTTATTGTTACCTTAGTATGTGGTAATTTCTTATACTTACCATCTTCCATATCCTTTACATTCTCTATGGATTTTCCTTGTGCTACATTAATTGCTATTTCTAAAATAGCTTCTGCTTGTGCCATTGAATCGCTAATAACAGTACCACTCATATCTCCACCTTTTATTGATTCCATAGCTGATTTAATTCCATCTATCCCAACTACTATAGGTTTTCTAAGTAATTCGCTATTAGAATTTATGGCATGAATAGCTCCAAGTGCCATAACATCATTATTACTAAATATAACTTCTATACTATCTCCAAATTCCTTAATCCATTGAGTCATTTTGCTATTTGCTTGATCACTTTGCCAATTAGCACTATCATCAGCTAACTTTTCTGATTGTATTCCTTTTTCATTTAGAGCCTTAATACAATATTCCGTTCTTATAAGTGAATCCTGATGTCCTGGCTCTCCTTCAAGCATAACGTATTGAATTATTCCATCTTTATTTTTATCATAAATTTCTTTATTTGCAAACCACTCTTCTGCAACGATATCTGCTTGTAGTCTTGCTGATTGTTCCGCCTGTGCACCTACATAATAAACTTTATTCCACCTATCCATATCTTCTTCTACAGGCTCTCTATTAAAGAATATCAAAGGAATATCTGCTGACTTTGCTTTATCTATTATTGTAGCTGCTGCTGTTCTATCTACTAAATTAACACATATTATATCATAGTCTTGATTAATAAATCTATCGACTTGATTCCCTTGGTTTAATGTATTCCCCTTTGCATCTACAAATTCAAATAGGATTTTAGCGTTATATTCATTTCCATTTTCCTTAATTATTTGCTCCAAGTTATTTGTGATTGTAGATATAAAAACGTCATCTTGCCTATATACTGTTACTCCAATCTTTATTTCTTCAGTAGATTTAACTTTTCCACCTTCACCACATCCTACTATTAAGGTAGAAATAAGCATTAAACTAAGTATATGAAATATTTTCTTGCTTTTTATCACAATAACCTCCTCTTAATAATTACTTATTATAAACTTGTGATATGGATTTTAAATAAACTTCTAATTTCTTAAAGCTATAAGAAAGTATTATCTAACAATTGGAAATAAGACTTTTTCATTTTGTTTAGAGTACATATTTTCACTATTTATCACAGTTGACTCAATATTAATTTTATTATCTATCTTCTTCTTTTCAATCTTATTAACAGCAGTGTTTACACTTAAATATCCAATATTAAATTCATTTTGTATTACAGTAGAATTAATTATTTTTTCTTCTATTAAAGATATTATTAAGCTTGTTCTTCCAATTCCATATACTTCAGTATCATACTTTGCATCAGTATTATTTATAATATACTTTTTTGCCCGTCCAATAGCTTCTAATTCACTTGCCTCAAAAGCAACTAGCACCCTTCCTTTATCTTCATTCATTATATTTCTAACTTCATTATATAACTTTGAATCATCCTTAGGCAGCTCTATAACTTCATAGGTATTTTTACTCTTATTAATTTCATCCTTAAAGCCATTATACCTGTCAACTAAACTGCTAAATTCTAAATTACTTTTAGCAATTATAATATTTTTTCTAGTATTTCCATTTCTTATTACCTCTTCTGCTAACTTTTTACCTAGCTCATAATTATCAGAAGAAATATAAGGTATATTTTGTTTAGTATCTATTTTGGATTCAAACAATACTATAGGTACCTTTTTATTACTATTTTCTATAATATCTGATAATGCTGTATAATCTGAAGGAGATATAATTATGGCATCTGCTCCTGAATCTATCGCATTCTCTATATAATCTCTTTGTTCTTGAACATTATTTTCTTCAAGTAAAGATATAAATCTTAAATTAACGTTCATTTCTGAAGATGCTTGCTCCATTCCTGCTTTTATAATGTTCCATTCCTCATTATTTTTTCCTCTTATTATTACAGAGATATCATACACTACATTTTCCTTTTTACCACCTTCTTTAAGTAACACTAATGAGGAGGCTAAGACTGCAATGAGTAAAATCAAAACAATCATTTTTTTCTTTATTTTCATTTCTTTTCCTCCTTAACGCTATTAAATTCTATAGCTGGCATGTGAATTCTAATTGTAGTTCCTTCATCTGGTTCACTATAAACTTCTAATCCATACTCATTTCCAAAGTATAACTTAATTCTTTCATGTACATTTCTAAGTCCAATTCCTGATCCCTTTTTCTGTCCGTTATTTACCTTTTCAATTAACAGCTTGTCCGCTACTTCTTGAGGCATTCCTAAGCCATTATCAATAATATCTATATACAAGTCATTTTCTTTTTTATAGGATTTTACTAATATATCACCATCACCACTCATATATTCCATTCCATGATATATGGCATTTTCTATAAGTGGCTGAACTATTAATTTAATACTAGTTAAGTTTAATGTATTTTCATCAGATTCAATACTATAACTAAATTTATTTTTGTATCTTATATTTTGTATAGTTAAATAATTTCTAGCATGTTCTAATTCATCTTTTACTGTAATTACATTCTTACCCTTACTTAAACTAATTCTAAAAAATCTAGCTAAAGCACTAACCATCACTATAGAGCCATCATATTTTTCATTTTCTATCATCCAAATTATAGAATCTAAAGTGTTATATAAAAAATGAGGGTTTATTTGGGCTTGAAGTGCATTTAATTCACTTTTTCTTTTTGATTCTTGTTCTATCATTATATTTTCCATAAGTATATTCATTTGATTAAGCATTGATTTTATGGCTTTTGCTAAATGTTGAACTTCATAAGAACCATTTTCTGTGATATTTAAGTTTGCCACTCCATTTTCAAACTCTTTAACAGCTGTCTCTAAATCTTTTATAGGATTTGCTATCCTTGATGAAACAAACATATTAATTGATATTAGTATAAATATTGCAAAAATCATAATAAAGATTGCAAAGATTCTAAACTCATAATACCCTGCTGTAACATCAGACATTGGGGATATAGCAACTAATTTCCACCCAGTATATCCAACTGTTTTAACAGTAACTAATCTTTTACTTCCTTCAAATTTTTCTATGTGATTTCCATCTTCAAATTTTGCTGCTTCTTTATTATTTTCAGTTATTAAATTTGAATAAATTAATTGTTGCCTTGGATGATATATTATTTCTCCATCTCTATCTATAAGATATACATATCCATTTTTACTGACCTCTACATTTTTGCAAATTTGTTCTATTCCACTGAAATTCATATCTACTAAAAGTACTCCACTACTAGTTTTACCATTATTAGTTATCTCAGCAGCTCTACTTAATGATACTACCCATTTATATTTATAATTAGGATCATAAAATAAATTTTGAACATGAGGGGTTGAAAAATGTAAATTTTCTTTTTTATTTTTTGCATTTTGAAACCAATCATTATTTCTTGCCTCTATATTACTTTTAAGTTGCTGAAGTGGATATGAATCTATAACTTCACCATATTCTGAAAATAATGTTATGCTTATTAAGTTATCTTTATTTGCCTCATATATTAAATCCATCTCTTTTTCTATATTTTCTACTGACATATCTATCTTTTTTATAGCTCTATAGTAAATAGTATCTGAAATTTTCATCATATTTCTTAAATAGCTATCTAAATTCAAATTAACTTGATCAATAATTGTTTGGTTATTCTTAGAAACAACCTCTTCAGTAGAATTAGAGAATCTTACATATAATGCCCCTCCAACTACTAACATTCCAGCTACTGCAACCACAGTAAAGGAAATTGAAATTATATATTTAATACTAGCTCTTCTATAATACTCATTTAGTTTATCTTTAATAAAATTAAGCATAATACTCTTCTCAATTCTTTCTATACCTTGATGGTGATATTCCAAACTTTTTCTTAAACACGTAGCTAAAGTAATTTGCTTCTTGATAACCAACCTTTGTGGCTATAATATAAGTCTTATCATCTGTAGTATTTAATAATTTCACAGCTTCTTCAAGTCTTATATCAGTAAGATAACTTACAAAGCTCATATCTGTTTCTTTCTTAAATATAGTCGAAAAATATGTAGGACTTACATGTAAATTTAAGCAAATCTTATCTACCGATAATTCCTCATCATTATAATTATTCTTCACATATTCTTTAGCTTTTTCCACTAATACTTTTGAAGAATTTACTCTTTCTTTTTTAATTATTTTATTTAATAGTATTGCTTTTTCTAAAAACCATATTTTAATTTCTTTAATAGAATTAAATTCATCTAAGTAGCTATAAAAATTAAATTCATCACCAAAGACCTTATTAGCTTCAATATTATGGCTTTGAATTAATTTAACCATAGAAGTCAAAACTTCCATTAAGTAAATCCTATATTTATCTAAAGCTACAGGTGACTCTTCTATTTTTTTGAATACATTATCTACTTCCATTCCTATTTCTTCTAAAGTTGAAAGCTTAATAGAATTTAAAAATCGCACTTCTTCTTGGTCTTCAAATTGAAGCTGTATAGAATTATCTGGTTCAACATCATCAATATAAATTGACTTACCATTTCCAAGTATTGGCCTGTAAGCTAAGGCACTTTGTGCTGTTCTATATGAAAATCTTATCTCATTAATATCTTCATATATTCTACCTATTCCAACAGAAATGTTTTTTCCAAATACACATTCAAATATCTTACATACTTCATTTAAGCCCTTTATTATATTAAATATGTTATCCTTTTCATTTAATGCTAGTAAAAGAACTATTTTATCTAAATAAGGAAAACTTATAAAGTCACAATAATTTATCATAGTTTCATCTACTATATTTTTAAGTGATATTAATGCTAACCTATTATCTTCATTCTTATTTAAATCATCAACATTTATTAAGGCTATGCTTAAAAAATTATTTATAAAATCTAGTCCTAACTTTTTTTCATTTTCCTTCCATTGCTCCTTAGTAACTCTTCCTTCTAAGGATCCTACTAGTAGTTGTTCTCTTATTACTGGTATACTTTCTAAATAATGCTTTTCAAGGACTTCCATATTTCTCTTATCATTATATTCTTTATCTAATTTTTCTTTTAATCTCTTTAATACATCTATAAGTTCTAAAGAGTTAATAGGTTTTAATACATATTCAACTACATTTATTTTTATAGCTTGATGTGCATATTCTAAATCATCTGAACCTGAAAAAATAATGATTTTAGTTGAAGGCATTATATCTACTACTCTTTTACCAAGCTCTAATCCATCCATAAAGGGCATTTTTATATCTGTCATTAATACGTCTGGATGAATTTTTTCTGCTAGTTCTAAAGCCTCTTGTCCATTTTCTGCATC
>NZ_JABUTB010000149.1 GCF_021443865.1 Clostridium sp. | reverse complement strand
AGCTGAATTAATTCAGCTCCTTTAGCCATTTAAGCATATCAGTTATACTATCATCCTTAGGAATATTTACATCTCCAATATTTCCATGAGATTTATCCTTTGGAATACCATGACAATCTGATCCACAAGAAATATATAAATTATTTTCCTTAGCCAATTTAATTAAATTCTTAGTATCATCTTCAGTGTTCCTATAATAGATTGCTTCAATACCGTCAAAGCCTAAATCTATTAATTCCTTAATAGGAGTTTTCTTAACCAATATAGGATGAGCCAAGAAAATTAAAGCATTAAAATCCTTTAATAGTTTAATTCCATCCTTTGTAGATAATTTAGTTGAAGGCACATAAGCTGGGCAATCATTTCCTATAAAATTTTTAAATATATATTCATGATCGTAGTCATAACCAGCATCTATTATAGCTTTTGCTATATGTGGTCTTGCTATAGTATCTTTTCCATTAGATAAAACCTTATTAATATCTAAATCTATATTATGAAGTTTTTTTAAGTTTTCAACAATTTTATAGGCTCTAGATATTCTTTTTTCTTTAAGATCATCTAAAATTTTATTTAAGTTAGGATTATTATAATCTTCTTTATTAAAAAATCCTAAAACATGAATTGATTCACCATTATGTTCAGTAGATAATTCAATTCCAGGAATAAAATTTATATTAAGTTTTTTAGCTTCTAAAATAGCTTCATTTATGCCAGTTAAAGTATCATGGTCTGTTAAAGAAATATAGTTAAGGTCTCTTTTTTTTGCCATTTCAATTATTTCCTTAGGTTTAAATCTTCCATCAGAGCAAATTGAATGGGAATGTAAATCACACTTAAACATCCTATCTCCTTTCAAAATAACAAATTATTATGATATAATTTATACATTAAAATTATTTTAACACATATATATTATTTTTAACACAAAACCTGGAGGGAAAAATGCTTTTAATGATAGATAATTATGATTCATTTGTGTTTAATTTAGTAAGATATATTGAAGAATTAGGCGAAGAAGTAATAATATACAGAAATGATAAAATATCAATTGAAGAAATTATGAATTTAGATATTGATGGAATAATAATTTCACCAGGTCCAAAATCTCCAAAGGAAGCTGGGATATCATTAGATATAATACATAATTTTAAGGGGATAAAGCCCATACTTGGAATATGCTTAGGGCATCAATGTATAGGTCATTATTTTGGAAATGAAATTATAAAGGGAAAAGAGCCAGTTCATGGGAAAATAAGCTATGTAAGTCATAAAGATAAGGATTTATTTAAAGGACTTAACAATCCATTAAGAGTAACTAGATACCATTCCCTTATAATTGATAATTGTAATCTTAATGAAGAAATAGAAGTGACTAGTTATACTGATGATAATGTTATTATGGGGATAAGTCATAAAAAGTATCCTATTTTTGGAGTTCAATTTCATCCTGAAGCTGAAATGACTGAAGATGGACATAAGCTTTTAAGAAACTTTATTAATATAACTAAGAAGTTTAAGGAGGATAGAAATGATTAAAATTAGGGAGATACAAATAAACTTTAATCCTCTTGAAGTATATAATGTTTTTAAGGATGAAACAGATACTATATTATTAGATTCCTCAAAGGAAGATGAAACTTTATCTAAGTTTTCTTTTATTGGATTAAATCCATTTATGACTTTTGAATCCAAGGGAAATACATGCTTAATTGATGATGTGAAAGTTGAAGGAGAACCCTTTGATGTTTTAGAAAAACTTCTTCTTAAATTTAAAATTTCAGAAGAAGTCTATAGGCATATTCCACTAATATCAGGGGCTATAGGATATATATCTTATGATGTATGTAGAATATTAGAGGACATACCTAATAGTAGTACGGAGGACTTTAATATTAGTGATATAAAATTTATATTTTACAATAATATTATTATTTTTGATTTACATAATAATAAACAATATATTACATCACTAAAGGGTTTAGATGAAGAAATAGATTTAATCATAGATAAAATAAAAAATACTACCAGTATAGAAGAATGTAAAGTAGAAGAAAAAAGAAAGAATTTTATATCTAATTTTAATAAGTCAGAATATAAATCAGCTATAACAAAAATGAAAAATTATATAGTTAGTGGAGATATTTACATAGCAAATATGACTCAAAGATTTTATACAGATAGTACTGAAGATTCCTTTGAAATATATAAGAAACTTAGAAGCATAAATAAAGCACCATTTTCAGCTTTTATGAATTTCAAAGATTTTCAAGTAATAAGTTCCTCTCCAGAAAGATTTCTTGAAATAAATAATAGAAGAGTTATTACAAGACCAATTAAGGGTACAAGACCAAGAGGGAAAACAAAGGAAGAAGATAAGAAGAATAGCTTAGAGCTTTTAAATAGTGAAAAGGATAAAGCAGAGTTATTAATGGTGGTAGATTTAGAAAGAAATGATTTAAGTAAGGTATGTAAACCTCATTCTGTAAAAGTTACAGAGCTTTTTAAACTTGAAACTTATTCTACAGTATTTCATTTAGTTTCAACAGTTGAAGGTAAGCTTAAAGATAAAGTATCAGCTGTAAAATGTATTAAAGAATGTTTCCCTGGAGGTTCTATAACAGGAACTCCTAAAATTAGAGCTATGGAAATAATTGAAGAACTTGAGGGCCTAAAAAGAAATATATATACAGGCTCTATTGGATACTTTGATTTTAGAGGAAATGCAGATTTCAATATTGCTATTAGAACTATAATAAAAAAAGATAATAAAGCCTATTTTGGAGTTGGTGGAGGCATTACATATGATTCTAATGAGGAAGATGAGTATAATGAAACTTTAGATAAAGCAAAAGCTTTAATGAGGGTATTATAATGAGGAATATTGTTTTTAATGCAGAAAAAATAACTTTAGACAGTGGGTACTTTTTTGGAAGAGGAGTATTTGAAACAATATTAGTTAAAAGAAAACCTATATTTTTAGAAGAACATATTGATAGACTAAATAATGGAATTAGAGTTTTAGGATTAGGTGAGGAAATCTTAGTAGAAGATATTTTAAATATAATAGATAAATATTCAATAGAGAATTGCGTGCTAAAAATAGTAGTATCAGAAAAAAATATAGTAATAGAAACTCGTGATAATAAATATAAATTAGAAGATTATTTAAAGGGATTTTCTT
>NZ_JABUTB010000148.1 GCF_021443865.1 Clostridium sp. | reverse complement strand
ATACTATGTCTTATTTTAATTCATTTCCTCTTAATCTCTTATTATACTACTATACTAAAAATACTTATAGCTTTCCATTAAACCACCCTTTTAACTCATCTACTCCTCCTAATGTATCATATCTATCCTTTTCAATATTTCCTTCAAAGTATATTATTGTTGGAACGCTTTCAACTTTTACTTCTTTTAATATTTCCTTCATTAATTCATTATTTTCGTTTCTAGCTTTATCTGTATCAAATAAATATATTTTTTCTTGTGAATTCTTATCTAATACTTCAAAATACTGCATTAACCCAAACTTATCAATAGAATCACTATCTTTAACTATATAGACATCTCTTTTCCCAGTACTTTCATTATCACTTACTAATTTGATAAGATTATAAAATTCATCATCTATAGATTTTTCATATTCATAATCATAAGCTAAACTTTCATCCCCTAATATTAAATTTAACCTTAGGTCATCTAAATCTCTTAATGCTACATAACCAAATTCATCTCGCAATGAGTATTTTATCCCAACCGACATTAATGTATCTGATATTGCATTATACATAATATCTAGCCAAGTTTTATCATCTTGAATTGAATTAGGCAGCACAAAGCTAGAGTTACTTACATTTCCTATTCTTAATCCGAAATAATTACACATTTTCTTTGCTAAAGCTCCTAAACTAGAATTGCTGACTATTATTGTATCTTTAGCTTTACAGTATCTTAACTGGTCATAAGCAGTAACTGTAATTTCATCAGAACTATTCTGTCCAACCTTAAATACATATCCAAAAAAGATATTATCATTATTATATTTAAACCTAACTGTACTACCATTTCTAATTATTAGATCTTTATTTAAATAAGAGAACTCCAATTTAGAACATCCATCATTCAGCTTATCTGTATAAGTTACCTTAGTCACTAAGTCACTTATTTCATATACTTTATTTTCTACTTCAACTAAAAATTCTATCATGGAATCACCAAACTTTGCCCTGGATAGATTAAATTCGGATTACTGAGAATATTTCTATTTGCATCATATATTTTAGGATATTGAGCTCCATTACCATAATATCTAGTTGCTATCGCCCATAATGTATCACCACTAACTACTGTATAGTTTCTATTTGTAGCTTTAGGGTTAGTAGTTTCAGCTGAAGATTCAGTAATCTTTGCTTTACTCCCACCTATACTTTTAACAGTAGCTATCTTCTTATCAAATTTTCTGTACTCTAATAATTCAAAGGAAATATATTTATCCCCTTCTTCTCCAGCTTTTTCAGTTACTCCTAAGTTAGAAATTAATACAAGAGTATTTATATCTTTTCCTTTTCCATTTGTTGCTATAAATCTAACTACTGTCTTATTTTTCATCCATCCTTCAAATAAGTTAATCCAAAAATCAGAACTTTTAAAGCTTTTAGTATAATTAACATAACTAGTTATTTTATAAGGAAATTCAGTTTCAAAACTATAATTATTTAGTTCTTTATAATTTGGAACTGAAACTTGACCTAAACTTAATATATTATATTTCTCTATAGATAGACTATTCTCTATTTTAACTTCCTCTGGATTAACTGGGATTCTATAAGTTTCATTATCATTATCAAAAAAAATTGAATAACTCATTAATTAATCCCCTCACTTGCTATAGCAATTTCCTCTTGAAGAATCTTTCTAACTCTTCCATATAATTTATCTACATCAGCTTCTTCATGTACATCACCAAAAGATATTTGAATATTAGGTGCCAATGTAGCAGTACTGAATTTATTAATATATTCCCTTTCAGCTATATCTCTTAAATACTTTAAGTCTTCATCTGCCATATCTACATCAATAGCTCCATCTTTTCCAGTACCTTCTACAGATAGTGGATTCGAACTTGTACCAATATCTCCAAGTCCAGGTATTCCAGAAGATGTTACGCCTTGGGTTAAACTTGAAAAAGCATTTGATATACCACTTAACTTTTCAGCAATGCTTCCATATATATTATTTCCTATATCACTTCCAGCCATTGCTGATGATGAATAGTTAATAAACTCTTTACTTTTAACATATTCAACTAGTCCAGCTTCATCTTTAATTGAAGCTGATTTACTTGCAAGTCTATCTCTTAATCCAGAAATACCACTAGTTATAGATACTTCTACTCCAGGTATTTTATTTAATAAATCTTCTATTCCTTGAGCTAATCCCTCTATAATGCCAAGTACATTTACAGCCATATCATAAAATAATGTTTGAACTGCTGCTACTGGATTACTAAAGACATTACCAAAGAAGTTTACAAATGCTGCTACTGTATTCCATAATCCTATTAAATAATTACCAACTAATGCGTAAAATACTCCAAAAAGACCCCCTACAAAACTAAATATATCTTGAAATGTTACCCCCATAGAGCCTAATGCTTGTATTATCATAATTATTAATGCTATTAACATTATCATAGGTGCATGTGCTAATATCCATGCTCCTGCCTGTGCAAGTATAGGTGTTACCATTGCCCATAATTTTACTATAATAGTGTTCAACCATACTGTTGCAAGTGCTATAATAAATGGACTTATTAAATCCCATCCCGATACAATTAAATCTATTAACCCCCCCAAAGCACTACCTAATATATTAACTCCTATAATAAGAGCATTAATTACATTTATAAAACTTTGTGAATTAATCATATTACTAAATGCATCTGATATTGGAGTAAATGCACTAAGCAATCCATTTTTAAGCTTATTCCATATATCTGAAAAAGTCATAGGCATTGTTTTAAATTTAGAATTAATATCATCACTAGCATTAAACATAGCATTTTTTATAATATCAGCAGTAATAGCTCCTTCACTTGATAACTCTTTAAGTTTCCCCTTGCTTACACCAACGTATTTAGCAATAGCATCAGCTATCATTGGAGCATTTTCAGTAATACTTCTAAATTCATCGCCTTGTAATTTACCAGCTCCCATAGCTTGTGTTAATTGAAGCAAAGCACTTGATTGTTCTGAAGCACTTGCTCCACCAACTTTAAAACTTTTTTGAATTAACTCCGTAAATGCAATAAGTTCATCATTAGATCCAAATGAATCTGCAGCAGTTAACCCAAGTTTAGCTACTGCTCCAGCCATATCAGTATAAACACCTCTCGACCTAGTTGCAGATGCATATATTTTCTCTTGTAACTCTGCTTGAGTTTGTAATCCATCATTTATTAGATTTAATCTAGCACCTGTATTAACAAGTTCATCTGATAGTTGCATACCTTTAAGAGCAGTAGTTAATGTTAAAACTGTTCCCGTCAACTTACCTAAGCTACTACTAAAAAATGAAGAACTACTTCCAGTTTTCTTTAACTTATCATT
>NZ_JABUTB010000147.1 GCF_021443865.1 Clostridium sp. | reverse complement strand
TAAATGATAGATATTTTAAGAGAAAAGCTTTATATTGCGGTGATGAAATAAAAAATGAGTTAGTTACTGCGTATTTTCATGGACACCCTTTTCCAGTAACGTTATGGGGAAAGATATACAGAACTGAGCTACTAAGAACTTGTGGTAAGTATTTAAAAAATACAAAATTCCTTGGAGAGGATTTTTGTTATAACATTGAGATATTTTTAAAGATCAATAAAGTAGGAATGGTAGATATGCCATTATATTATTATAGACATGCTGGGGGTACATCTAAATACATGCCATATTTCTTCCATGATATTATTGAAGGATATAAAATACAGAAGGAAGTTATAGAAGAATATTTTACTAACACTAAGGAAAGTACATTAGGTGGGCCAAGCATAATGTTATTAAATACATTTAAAACTTGTTTACAAAACATTAATTTCAGTGATATGAGTAACGTTGAAATTGAAAATTGTATAAAAGAATTTACAAAAAACAAAATTCTGTTAGAAGTTATTAAAAATAGTGACGCAAAAGAATATTTTGATAATGAATATTTAGAGGCCATAAATAATTCAGATTATAAATATTTAAATAAACTTGGTAAAGATGCTTTTAATAGAGGTAAATTAAGAAGAAAATTAATTAAAATTATAGGATAATAAAATTTAAAATTAATAGGAGCGTTAACTTTATGAAGAAAATTTTAATACTAACAACTTCCACAGGTGAAGGTCACAATCAAGCAGCAAAATCAATTTCAACTACTTTTGAGAAGTCTGGGTATGAAGTAGTAACTCATGACTTTTTAAAAAAAAATAGCAAGATTTTAACTAATTTATTTATTACAGGATATGAAGTATCTGCTTCTTTTTTTCCTAAAACTTATGGATTTGCTTATAAATTAACTGATACAGGTTTTACTAATAAGCTTTTATCATTTGTATTTTCAATAACTAAAAGAAAAATTAAGAAAATGCTAGATTCAACAAAGCCAGATATAATATTAGTTACTCATCCATTTGCAGTTAGCATTATGGGGAGCCTAAAAAGGAGTGGCTTAAATATACCAGTAATAGTAGTGGTAACAGACTTTAAGGCTCACTCTACATATATAGATAAAAGTATGGATGCCTATATTACTGCTAGTGAGAATACTAGAATAGATCTTTCAAATAGAGGAATTGATTCTAAAAGAATTTTTTCTTATGGTATTCCAGTTAAAGATGAATTCTTTGATAATGCATTAGATCCTCAATTTAATAAAAATGATGATTATTTTAATATACTCCTAATGAGCGGAAGCATGGGGTTAAAAAATATATCTTATGTTTTAAAAGAATTATTAAATAATCATAATAAGCTAAGAATAACTGTTGTTTGTGGTAGAAATGAAAAGCTTAAAGATAATCTATTGAAGGAATATAGTCATTCTATAAAGAACAAAAAACTTCATATATTAGGATTTTCTAAGGATATAAATTACTTAATGGAGTATTCAGACTTGATAATAAGTAAGCCCGGTGGTCTAACTGTTACCGAAGCAATTAATAAGCATCTTCCAATGTTAATACCTTTTGCTATACCTGGCCAGGAAACTCAAAATGTTGAGTTCTTAACTTCTAATGGTTATGCAATAAACGTAGATAACTTATTAGAAATAAATCTTATTATAGATAAATTAATATCTAATCCTAACGAATTAGAGGTTATGAGAAATAACTTATCTAAGTTATCATCCTTATACTCTAAACAAAATATAGTTAATTTAGCTAATAAACTAGTTATCAAGGAATTTTAATATCATATATATAATAAAGATAAAGGAGCTGTAAAACAGCTCCTTTATCTCTTTTCTATTTCGCTTTTGCTGAAAATATTAATAAATTCCTTATTATTCTTAGTTTTTGAAAGCATATTTATTAATTTTTCAGTTACATTTTCCACATTTCCATCTCTATACATAACCCTTCTTATTGAATATGCTACTTCTTTTTCTTCTTCTGATAAAATTAAATCTTCTTTTCTTGTACCAGATTTGTATATATCAATAGCAGGGAAAATTCTTCTTTCTTGTAGCTTCCTATCTAAGTGAACTTCCATATTACCAGTTCCCTTAAATTCTTCAAATATCATATCATCCATTCTTGATCCAGTATCTACTAAAGCTGTTGCTAAAATAGTCAGACTTCCGCCCTCTTCTATATTTCTTGCAGCTCCAAAGAACTTTTTAGGCATAATTAATGCACCTGGATCTAATCCACCTGATAATGTTCTACCAGTTGGAGTTATAGTTAAATTATAAGCTCTTGAAAGTCTAGTTAAACTATCTAATAATATAACAACATCTTTTCCTTGTTCAACCATTCTCTTTGCTCTTTCTAAAACCATTTGTGATACCTTTGCATGATTTTGAGGTTCTTCATCAAATGTAGAATATATTACATCTCCATTTATTGACCTCTTCATATCTGTTACTTCTTCAGGTCTTTCATCAATTAACAATACTATTAATTTTACTTCTGGGTAATTTTTAGATATGTTTTGAGCTACTTTTTTTAATAAAGTAGTTTTTCCCGCTTTAGGAGGTGCTACTATTATACCTCTTTGACCTTTTCCTATTGGACAAATTATATCCATTAAACGTGATGACAAATCATTTTCGTTATTAGTTTCTAAATGAAGTCTTTCTTGTGGATATATTGGTGTTAAAGATTCGAATGATTTTCTTCCTACCGCTCTTTCAGGATTTTCTCCATTTACTTTTTCAACATATAGTAAGGCTTTAAACTTTTCCCCTTCTTTTGATTCTCTAACTTTTCCTTGGACCTCGTCTCCAGTTCTTAAGTTAAATCTCCTTATTTGTGATGGGGATACATAAATATCATTTTCTCCCGTTTGATAATTATTACATCTTAAAAATCCAAAACTATTATTTTCTAGAATTTCCAATACTCCTATAGCAGTATCAGATTCGTTTATCATAACCTTTAATCTTTCTCTCTTTTCTTCCCTATTTTCTTCTTTATTGTCATTTGCAAAATTTGAATCATCTTCACTCTTAGCCTTAGGCGTTATTTTCTCTTGTAATACAACACCATTTTTTTCTATACTTTTAGGAGAGTTTTTTAATATCTCTTCTATAAGCTCGCTTTTCTTTAATTTACTAATATTCTTTATGTTAAGCTCTTTTGCTATTTCTTTTAACTCTATTAAAGTTTTTTTCTCGTAATTTTCCTTATTCAAAATTACACCTCCATATTTTATTCCTATGTTATATTTATGGGAGTTATAAGATATCAAGATATGGTTATTAGAATTTATATATGTATTTATATTATGAATTAATATACTAAATTTATCAAGCTATTTATTATTCTCCCCAAATTATTTAATTTTAATCTATGCATTATACTCTAATCCACCCTCTATAAATTTAATAGGAGTTGTATTATAATACAAC
>NZ_JABUTB010000146.1 GCF_021443865.1 Clostridium sp. | reverse complement strand
CATGCCGCATAATGAAGAGTCTTTTTTCCTATTGTCTACTTGACAGGGTCAAGTTTACTTAGGAGTTTATTTCTCTATAGTTTTAAATTTTGGTAGATGATTATCTATTACTAAGGATGGGGTTCCGGATATAAGTGGTAAGAAATAATCTAAAGCTTCTTCCTTAATATGATTACCTCTTTCATTTATTAATTCTTTAGGAAAGTACTTAACATTATTAGCAACTTTATCAGCTTCTATTAATGCATGGGAAGTCTTATAATTATAAGAGGAATCTCTTTTTATAGCAACCATATATCCACTATGTCCTTCTAAGGCAAATTTTAAAGCTGAATATCCTACATCAAATGCTTCTTGTAAATCCGTATCTGAAGCACAATGAATTGCACATCTTTGTAGCACACCAAGTTCTAAAGACTTAACTCTATTTGTTATTCCGGAAGATATAATTAAATTTTTAAGATAAGCTCCAACACCGCCTAATTGAGCATGGCCAAATTTATCGTGGGCGTGACTTTCAATTTCTGTAATAAATTTACCTTCAGAATTTCTAATTCCTTCAGAAACTACTATAAAAACTTTATTATTTTCTTCGAATTTTTTTCTAACATCTAATAGAAATTCTTCTATATTAAAAGCAACTTCAGGTAAATATATAAAATCTGCAATTGCTTCACCATTAATTCTAGCTGTGCAAGCAGAAGCAGCTAACCATCCAGTATCACGTCCCATTGTTTCAAGGATAAATATACCGTTATTTATGTAAACAGACGAATCTAAATATGTTTCAAGAGCTGTAGTTGCAATAAATTTTGCTGCACTTCCAAAACCAGGTGTATGATCTGTATACATTAAATCATTATCAATGGTTTTAGGAATTCCTATAAATTTAATATCTATATTATTTTCCTTTGAGTATTTTCCTAGTTTTGCAATGGTATCCATAGAGTCATTTCCACCAACATAGAAAAATGCTTTTATTTCATGTGATTTTAATATATCTAAAAGTCTATCGTATTCCTCAGTAGATTCTTCTATTTTTTTCATCTTATATCTACAAGAACCTAGTCCAGAGGAAGGGGTGTATCTGAAAGTATTAATTTCACTGTCAGAAAAAGAAGATAAGTCTATAATGTTTCCATTTAAAATTCCTTCTATACCATTTAAACCTGCATATACTTTATTAAAGGCTTTAATATCTTTATTTGCATGTAATAAACCTACAACACTAGAATTAATTACAGATGTTGGACCACCAGATTGTGCTATTATACAATTTGCCATTAAGTTACTCTCCTTTATTAAAAAAAGTTAATAATATATACTAATTAAAATATAACATACTCTATTTAATAATATACAACATTTTTGAGCGTAATAAAAGTACTTATTTAAAAAAATACATAAATACTATACTTCATAATTTGGTATAGAATATAATATTTGGAGGTATTATAATAAAATGGAATTAAAAGATGTAATATTAATAGGTATAGCAATGTCTATGGATGCTTTAGGACTAACTATTAGTCTTGGGATAAATCCATATTTGGTTAAAAGGAATAAAATAAGATTTATATTATCCTTTGCTTTCTTTCAATTTATTTTTTTGTTTTCAGGTGGAATAGCTGGTAGATTCTTTGATACATATATAGTTTCCATACCTAATATGATAGGAGGAATTATAATTTCATTCATAGGTCTTATAATGATAATTTCAGCATTTAAAAATAGTGATAAAGATGATTCATTGCTAATAAAAAAATCAATGTATATCATTTTAGGAATGTCTGTTAGTGTAGACGCTTTAGTAGTAGGATTTACAGCTTTTTATTCAGTAAATCCAATTTTAACCTTTGTTGATGCTATGCTAGTTGGTCTAATTACATTATTATTATGCACTACAGGATTTTTCCTATGTAGATATGCTAGAAGAATTGATTTTATATGTAAATATGCAGATATATTAGGAGGATTAATACTATTATGCCTTGGTATTGAGATGATACTATTTTAATATTAATTACAAAAAATCTTTTAAAATATAATTTATACATAATTCCGAGTTAAATGAGGAATTATTAAATTTAGTATATAAATAGTTAAATATTATATGAGGGTAACTTGGAATCCAGAGGGGGATAGGAATATAATATTTAGCTTGTTTATTGTTTAATAAGTTTAATAATAGTGTTATAATTATATAAAGATTATAGCGTTAGGAGAAGAAAATGATCTGGGAAAATTATTTAAAGGAAAAAGGAATTAGAATTACTGCGGGAAGAATTGCAATTTTAAATATAATTAGCACTTCTGATAAGGGACTTTCTGCAGAACACATATATACTGAATGTAAAAAACAAAAAAACAACTTAAATTTAAGTACTATATATAGAACACTAGAAACTTTAGAAGAAAAAGATGTAATAAAGAAAATTAATATAGATGGGCCTGCAATATATGTGCTAAAAAAGGAAAATCACAAGCACATTTTAGAATGTGATGTTTGTCATAAATGTGTTGAAATTCCTTGCCCTATGGAAGAGATAGAAGAAGCTATAAAAGCAAAGGTAGGATTTAGTTTAACAAAGCATAAATTGGAGTTAAATGGTATATGTGATGATTGTAAGAAATTCAAATAGAATTAAAAAAATAAGGTGTATTTTCTAAAAATATAGAATATACACCTTATTTTTTAATATTAATTTATAAATTTTTCTATAATTATTACTAATATTAAAGTAAATACTGAAGTTAAAGCTATTGTTCCTCCTGGAGCACTATTTATATAATATGATAAACCTAAGCCTACCATAATATCAAATATTCCAAAACCTATAGCAGATAAAAGAGTAGCTTTAAAGCCTTTCTTCAATTGCATAGCTGTAGCAACTGGAACTATCATTATAGATGAGATTACTAAGATCCCCATAACTCTAATTGACATTGAAATAGTTGCACCAACTAATATTGTAAAAATATAATTTATAAGTTTAACCTTTATTCCAGAGGTTTTAGCCCCTTCTTCATCGAAGGTTATGTATATAAGCTTGTTATATAAAAATACTAAAGTTAATAAGCAAATTATACCTACTATTAGTATTAAAATAATATCTTCAGAAGAAACTGTTAAAATACTACCAAACAAAAATGAATTAACTTTAGCAGAAGCTTTTCCACTACTTATTAAAACAATAGCTATACCTAAACTAAAGGTTAATACTAAAGACATAACTAATTCAGCGTATTTTTTATAATATTCTCTTAATAATTCTATAATTATTGCACATAAAGTTGTAAATAAGAAGGCTGTTATTAAAGGATTAACACCTAAAACTAATCCAATTGCAACTCCTGCAAAGGAGGAGTGAGATAAGGTATCACCTATCATGGAATATCGCCTAAGTACTAAAAAAAGTCCTATGAAAGGACAAAGAATAGATATCATTAAGCCTGCCATAAAGGCGTTTTGCATAAATGGTAATTGAAACATATAATCTAACCTTTC
>NZ_JABUTB010000145.1 GCF_021443865.1 Clostridium sp. | reverse complement strand
CTCTTCTTCACAATTTGTTCCAAATTCCACTCTAAATGCTTTTTAATAATAATATATTTCTTTAGATAATATTATTTTTTGTATTCAACATGTAAAATGTGATGAGCTATATCACTATTAGGTTTAATAAGATATTCATCATATAGCTCTTTTATTGTTGGATTTTCATGAGCCTTTCTAATTGACTTTTCTTTATCCTCCATATAAATAGATTCCATTCTGCTTTTTAGTATTTCCCTATTTGCCTTAATATAAGGTTGTCCACCTCCATTAATACATCCACCAAGACAAGCCATAACTTCAATAAATTGATATTTCGATTTTCCATTTTTTACATCGTCCATTACTTTCTTTGCATTTCCTAGAGAACTAACTACGGCTATATTTATTTCTTTACCATTAAAATCTATTTTAGCTTCTTTAATCCCCTCTAGTCCTCTTACAGCTTCAAAATCAACTTTTTCTAAATTTTCTCCTGTAATCCATTCATAAGATGTTCTTAAAGCCGCCTCCATAACTCCTCCGCTTGCTCCAAATATAGCACCTGCTCCACTTGCTACGCCTAAAGGATTATCAAAATCTCTATCTGGAAGATTAACTATATTAATTCCAGCTTCTCTTATTAATTTAGCAAGTTCTCTTGTAGTTATTACTATATCTACATCTCTTGTTCCATTTTCGTCTCTCATTTCCATTCTGTTAGCTTCTTGTTTTTTTGATATACATGGCATAATTGATACAACTTTTATATCCTTTTTATCTAACCCTAATTTACTTGGCAAATAATTCTTAGCAATAGCTCCAAACATTTGTTGTGGTGACTTGCAAGTAGAAAGAAGATGTAGATTATCACTATAATTATTTTCTGCATACTTTATCCATGCAGGACAACAACTTGTAATAAGAGGTAAGTTCTTACCTAAGAAAAATCTTTCTAGAAATTCATTTGCCTCCTCCATTACAGTTAAATCTGCTGCAAAATCAGTATCAAATACTAAATCAAAGCCTAATATTTTTAATGCATATACTATTTTCCCTATAGATAGCTTTCCTGATTCTAATCCAAATTCTTCTGCTAGTGCATATCTTACCGCTGGAGCTATTTGAGTTATAACATATTTATCACTATCTAATACTTCCCAAACCTTTTGATATTTCATTTTTTCTCTTAATGCACCCGTAGGACAAACAGCTATACATTGACCACAGTAAGTGCAGTTTGTATTTTTTATACTATCATCACAAAAAGTTGAGATACTACTTTTAAATCCCCTATTAGCTACTGTAATTGCATTTACTTTTTGTACCTCATTACATACTGTTACACACCTTCTACATAAGATACACTTTTCCCTATCTCTTACAAAACCTTCAGAGATATCTAAATCAAATCTATTTCTTTCTCCTACATAGGGATTCTCATATATTCCAAGTTCTGCGGCTAAATTCTGTAACTCACAAATGTTATTTTTTTCACACTTTAAACAATCCATAGGATGATCTGATAATAGGAGTTCAGTTACAGTTCTCCTTGCTCTAATAGCTCTTAAAGAATTAGTTCTTATAGACATTCCTTCTTTTATTTCTGTAGCACAAGAAGGTACTAATCCTTCTTTCCCTTCAATTTCAACAACACATACTCTACAAGTTCCTTTACAATTTCTTGTTTTTCCATCTACCATATAGAAATTACATAATGTTGGTAAACTTATATCAATTTCTTTTGCTGCATCTAAAATACTTGTCCCTTTCTCAACTTCTATATTAATACCATTTATTTTTGCATTAACCATTAATTATCCCCTCCTAAGCTAGTTTTAACTATGGCTTTAGCTGGACATGCTTCAAAACATAATCCACATCTTATGCATTTATCATTATCTATAGAGTGCTTTTCTCTAAGTTTCCCCTTAATAGCCAGTACTGGACAAGCTCTTAAGCATTTTGTACACCCAATACAATCATCTGTAATACCATACTTTACTAACTGTTTGCAAACACCAGCTTTACATTTTTTATTTATTATATGCTCTTCATATTCCTCTCTAAAAAACTTAATAGTACTAATTACAGGATTAGGTGCAGCTTCACCTAGCCCACATAAAGATGTATCTTTAACTACTTGGCAAAGTTCCTCTAACTTATTTAAATCTTCTTTTGTAGCTTTTCCTTTAGTTATTTTTTCTATTATTTCTAATATTCTTTTATTCCCAATTCTGCATGGAGTACACTTACCACAGGATTCATCAACACTAAACTCCAAATAGAATTTAGCTATATCAACCATACAATTATCTTCATTCATTACTATCATTCCACCAGAGCCCATCATAGAACCTATGTCAGTAAGGGTATCATATTCTATTGGTAAATCTAAATAATCTATAGGAATGCATCCACCTGATGGTCCTCCTGTTTGAACAGCTTTTAACTCCTTATTATCTGGTAATCCACCACCTATTTCATATATTATATCTCTTAGTGGAATACCCATTGGAACTTCAACTAACCCTACATTATTTATATTTCCTGCTAATGCAAACACCTTTGTTCCTGTAGATTTTTTTGCCCCTATGCTACTATACCAACTAGCACCATTGTTAATTATTTGACTAATATTTGCAAAGGTTTCTACGTTATTAACACAAGTTGGCCTTTGCCATAATCCTTTTTCTGATGTTCTAGGTGGTTTCATAGTAGGCTCTCCCCTTTGTCCTTCTATTGAATGTATCAAAGCAGTTGCTTCACCACATACAAATGCTCCAGCACCATACTTAATTTCAATATCAAAATCATAGCCAGTATTTAATATATTTTCTCCAAGTAACCCTAAATTTCTAGCTTGAGCAATTGCAATTTTCAATCTATGAACTGCTAATGGATACTCTGCCCTAATATAAATATATCCCTTGTTTGACCCTGTAGCATATCCACAAATAGCCATTGCTTCTAATACACAATTAGGATCTCCTTCCAAGATAGCTCTGTCCATAAACGCTCCTGGATCTCCTTCATCTGCATTACAAATTACATATTTTATATCTCCTTCAGCTCTCCTTGCAGTTTCCCACTTTCTACCTGCTGGAAATCCCCCGCCACCTCTGCCTCTTAAACCAGATTCAGTAACTTCTTTTATAACTTCTTCTTTAGTCATAGATGTTATAACTTTTCCTAAAGCAGTATAAGCACCAAAGGCTAAAGCTTCCTCTATGTTTTCTGGATCTATAACTCCACAATTTTTTAAAGCTATTTTAACTTGTTTTTTATAAAATGGTATTTCTTCTTTTATTTTTATTCTTTCTTTAGTTTCTTTATCTTCGTATAATAATCTTTCAACAACTTCCCCATTAAGTATGTGACTTTCTATTATTTCTTTAACATCTTCTTCTTTTACTTCAATATAAAAAACCTTATCAGGCATAATTTCTATTACTGGCCCCTTAGCACAAAATCCAAAGCATCCTGTCATAATAATTTTCACTTTTTCTTGTAATTTTATCTATCTCATCAATATAAATGATTCCTCTTTCAGCCTTTTTAATATCAAAATCAG
>NZ_JABUTB010000144.1 GCF_021443865.1 Clostridium sp. | reverse complement strand
TTAATATATAAATCAATATCTTTATCTATTTTTAATCTTACTCTTTTTAACTTTTTCTCAACCCATTGTTTATCTATTGCTATTTCTTCTTCAAGACCATGACTCTTTACAAATGTAGCAAAGTCATCTTTTATTTGAGGCTCTTCTTTAAATAATTCATTAGATAAATCCTCTATATTAATCTTATCTTCTTCCTTTAACTTTGCTTTAACTGCCGTTCTTATTCTCTCTGCCTTATCAGCATCTTCTACAATATTGCTTCTAGTCCAATTCTCAGCAGCCTTTAAGAATGTCTTAGTCATATCTCTTTCATTATTTATAATTGAGCATCCAAGGAAATTACTTATAAAGTAATTAGCTCCATATTCATCTTCATCTTTACTTTTTCTTTGCTTATCTATAACCATAAGATTATAGTCTTGATTTTCTCTAATAGGCTTTATAAATGCAGCTTTTTGTATTCTTTGGCTACTTGCTGGAAGTCCTGCTGCTTGTGGCACTATATCTATTTCTATTTTATTTTCTATAAACTCAACTTTATGTGTAAAGTTTTTTACATAGTCCATCTTTAATATACCTATCATTGGTCCTTGATCTGTAACTAATGATACTATTATTAAGTCGCAGGATGGAATATTAGTATTTCCCTTCATAATAATAAATAACTGTCTTGCAAGCTCCTTAGATAGTGAAACCAAATCCTTATCTATTCCATTTAAATAATCTTGAACTACTTCTTTTACTATATTTCTTTCAGGATTAAATAAGGCATATTTTAATTCTTCATCTTTGAAACACTTTTCTAAGTGCCTATGTAGGAATGTATATGTATCTTCATTTAATTCAAGACTATACTCATTTAATACGGGATCATCAGTATTTGAATCTACAATATGAATTACTGCCTCTTGTATATTAATATCACTTATATATTCCATATTTTTTGGACCATTATAAAATTATCTTTTTAATAGATTATTAATAGTCCAAATTCACCACCTTTACCTTTTGTTCATATTATTATGTCTAATTTATTTTAACTCTTCAATTACATCTATTACTTCTTTTAAATTGTTTAATTTTCTGTAAGCTAACTCTTCTATTTCCTTTTCTGGTTCCTTCATATCTGGAATTATTATAACTTTGAATTTCCCTCTACTTGCAGCTATAACACCAGCTTCTGAATCTTCAAGGACTATACAATTCCTTGGATTTATTTCTAACTTTTTAGCAACATTTAAAAACACTTCTGGATTAGGTTTTGATTTTTTAACTTCATCTCCACATAATACATAATCAAAATATTGTAATATATTTGCTTTTCTTAAATGCCCTAATGCAACTTCTCTATTAGATGATGTTGCAACTGCTTTTTTAATATTGTTATTAGTTAGATATTCTAATAATTCATCTAATCCTTGCTTTTTTTCTGCTCCATTTATTAATAAATCAATATTTATTTTTCTTTTTTCCCTAATATATTCATCTACATCTACTTTATCCTTATATTCTGCCATTAATGAATTTCTACAACTTTCATTATTAGTGCCAACTAGTCTATAAAATGTATTTAAATCAAAATTAATATTGAATTTTTTAGCAGCTTCCACCCATGATGAATAAGAGATTTTTTCTGTATCAAATATTAGCCCATCCATATCAAATATAACTAATTCAACTTTATCCATTTTTTCTCCTCCGTAACTTTTCTATTTATATATTATAATATAAATTTGCAAAAAAAATAGGATTTATATCTCTTTTTGATATAAATCCTATTATATTAATTTAATTATGCATTTTTAACATCTGAATCCTTAATTACAAAGTAAGTAATAATAAATCCAGCTACATAAGAAACTACTAGCCCTATAAAGTAATTAAGCATACTTCCTGGTTGCATTATTGGAATAGCTACTAATCCAGATGGGCCCCAAGCTGTAGCTAATACCTTTGTAAGCATTACATAAGCTCCACCAAATCCAGCTCCAAGTCCTGCAGTAATAAATGGTTTAAACATTGGAAGAGTAACTCCATATATTAATGGCTCTCCAACTCCTAAGAATCCTGCTGGTAATGCCCCTGTAATAACTTTTTGTAGTCTCATATTCTTAACTTTTCTAGCTATAAAGTAAATTGCTATTGCAGCACCAACTTGTCCAGCTCCAGCCATTGCAAGTACTGGGAATAATGAAACTCCACCCATAGCTTCTAATTGAATAGCATATATTGGAATTAATCCATGATGTAATCCAAATAAAACCATTGGTAAGAACAATGCTGATAAAAGGAATCCACTTATTACATTAACAACTGGATTTGAAGAATTAATAATTACGCTTAAAGCAGAAACTAATCCATCAGATATAAATCCAGCTAAAGGCATTATTACAAATACGAATAATATTCCTGTTATTAATAATGTTAATAATGGAGTTAGTATTAAGTCTAAAACATCTGGCACTCTCTTACGGATTGCTTTTTCAATCTTAGCAAGAATATATACACCAAAGATTACACCAATAATACCACCTTTTCCTGTTGTTAAAATAGAATTTAGTGGAACTTCTTCATTATATAATCCCATCATAGTAGATAATGCTACTATATTAGCACTAATTGAAATAGCTCCAACCATACCACCTAGTGCTTCTGTTGCACCAAATTGTTTTGCTGAGTTAATACCTGTATAAATAGCAAAGTATGATAAGAATCCACCACCTATTAATGCAAACATTAATTGTGTAGCCTTCCAGAAACCTTCTGCTGGTAAAGTACCTTGTCCTTGTAATGTAGAAATTAAACTTCCTAATCCATTAAATATACCAGCTGCAATAATTGCAGGTATTAAAGGTATAAATATATTAGCAATTAAAGTTACTAAGTTTTTAAATTTACTTTGTTTTTGATTTTCTCTTATTGCTTGTTTATTATCTTTCCAATTTTCAGTAACTACTCCATCACTAGGTAGTCCTAATTCTTGAATACATATATCTGTAACCTTTTTAGCCTTACCAGGTCCTAATACTACTTGTAAGTAATTATTAGATTCAACAACACCTAGTACACCCTCAGTATTTTTTATTTCATCAACTTTTACTATGCTGTTATCTTTTATAGTAAGTCTAAGTCTAGTCATACAGTTAGCAGCCTTAACAACATTCTCTTTGCCCCCAACTAACTTAACAATAATCTTAGCTAATTCCAAATTTGTCATAAAATCTCCTACTTTCTTTTATTATTTAAGATAAATTTAATCTTGTTTTTATTACGCATGTCCAATTGTGAAATGCATTTAAATCCTTTTCACAATTTCATAAAAAAATTATTATGATAGCTATAAATATTTATAAATCACTTTTCTTTTCTCATTGATATTACATTTACCTATTTGTAAATATAATTCACATCTATTGTATTGTTATTAACATTATTATTTAAATATCGTAAATAATAGCACTGTTATTTTATCTTTAGGATTATTGTTTTTTATTTTCTCACCTCCCTTATAAAATATTGCTTTATAAGCTATATAAATTTAGGCAATTATTCTAAAATATAATTATACTAATCG
>NZ_JABUTB010000143.1 GCF_021443865.1 Clostridium sp. | reverse complement strand
TGCTTAGTAAGGGGTTGGTTAAATAGTGTTATTAAGTGAGATAAGAGAATATTTAAAAGCTAAAATAGATAGTCCACAATGGTACTTAAATAAAGTTGGAGATAAGGAAGAAAGTATTACAATTTATAATACAGTAGGTCCAGCTCCTAGAATAGCTTTAGGGGGGTTAGAGCAAACAAGCTACACTACTAAAGCTATTTCTATTTTAGTTCATTGGGGAAAAGATAGTAATAAAGCTGAATTAAAGGCACAAGAAGTTTATAATGCTTTCTTTGGTAAAGATGGAACTATAGGAGGGAAAAGGGTTATTCAATTTATAATGAAAACAGATTCTCCTATCTATGTAGGAACAGATAACGAAGGCATTATTGAATATGTGATTGAAACAATAATTTATTATGAAAGGTAGGTAATTATATATGGCATTTAGTGGAGTATTCCCAGTATATAATTTAAAGTTTAAAATTGGTACTAAAGGAAAAGCAAGTGTATTACCAGCAGATATGGCTGTAATTGCAGATATGGAAACATTCTCTATTAGTATAGATGGAACTGTAGAAGAATGGACACCTATGGACACAGCGGGATGGGCAAGAAGTTTAATGACTGGCAAAAAGTTTAGTATAGGATTAAATGGTAAAAGAAATATAGGTGATAAGGGGAATGATTATGTAGCTGCTACAGCTTGGAAAGATGGTTTAGATTGTAGTACTAAGGGAGAAATAGAGTTTCCAGATGGTGCAAAGTTAACATTTGATTGTGTTA
This sequence comes from Clostridium sp., assembly GCF_021443865.1. GTDB lineage: Bacteria > Bacillota > Clostridia > Clostridiales > Clostridiaceae > Clostridium. The sequence continues at coordinate 2,903 of NZ_JABUTB010000143.1, read as the reverse complement.
TTAATGTTAAAAATGTAGGCGGTGGAGACAGTACAAATGTTGCACCCTTGGAATTTGAATTACAAGGTGATGGAAAACCAACATATACACCTGGACCAACAGGAGCATAGGAGGAATTATGGCAAGAGTATATGATATTATAAGTAGATTAGAGAATGGTAATCAAAAACCAGTTATAAAGATTGATGCAGATCATGAATTTAAGATTAATAATAGTAAGGCTGCAGCATTTAGGATAATGGCTTTAGCAGATGATAAAAAAATTAAAGATGATAAAAGACTAGATGATATAGTGAAAGTTGCTTTAGGAAAAGACGCCTTTGATTATATTGAAAGTCTAGATCTTAGTATGATAGCCTATAATACTATTATAAACGTTATTATGGCAGCTATATCAGATGTAGAACTAGAAGAAGTTGAGGAAGAAGCTAAAAAAGCAAAAGCACCCAGGTAACAAGTGGTATGATTTATTTGAAGATTTTGACTTGATAGAATCTAGCTTTGCTATGCAATACAATATAAGATTAAGAAATGATGATATGTCTTGGAGTGAGTTTTCGGCATTGTTAAAGGGAATAATGCCTGAAACACCTCTAGGACAAATTGTTTCAATTAGAAGCGAAGAAGATAAGGATATGCTTAAGAATTTCACAAAAGAACAGCATAAAATTAGAAATGATTGGAGAACTAGAAATAATCCAGTTATGGATATGAGTGAAGAAGAAAAAAGAAAACAAATAATAAAAGTTCAGGAAATATTTTCAAAAGCGTTTGGATAGAGTATACTAAAATTAACAAAGTTAATGGAGGGTATATATGGAAGAGATTAAATTGCAAGGAACGTTGGGGAAAACAGTTACAGTAGTAGGCAATTGTATTAAAATAAAGCCAAGTAGAAATAGTAATAATATAAAAACTATACTAATAAACAACATAGTACAGGTATCAGTAAAAAAGCCTAGTATAATTCAAGGTGGATTTATTCATTTCCAAAAAATAATTGATAATAATGCTAATGAAGGAATACTAGGCTTAAATGATGTTAATAAAGTCATATTAGATCCAAATGCAATAATTTTTAACTCTAAAGAAAAATATAAAATAGCTTTAGATATAAAGAAGTATATAGAAGACTATACTTCTAAATCAAATGAAAATATATTTAGTAATATAAGTACAGCAGATGAATTAAGTAAATTTAAAAAGTTACTAGATGATGGAATAATAAATGAAGAAGAGTTTAATAAGCAAAAAAATAAATTATTAGGTTAATAAATTAATTTAACACTTAGATTAAGAATCTAGGTGTTTTTTTATTATAAAGGAAGTGAAAAAGTGAATGATAGTGTAGGTAAGATAAGTTTAGACCTAGAAGTTAAAAGTGACTTAGGAAAACAAATAAGTGCTATGAGTGGACTTATAGCTAAGAACTTGAAATCTTCTTTAAATACAGGAAATAAAACTATGTTTGACAGCATTAAAAATAGTGCTAATGATAGTATTAAATCTTTAGATTCTAGTATGAAGGCAACATTAAATAAAATGAGAAGTAATTTAAAAAATACAATGAAATCACTATTTTCTTCCATTAAAAAGGTTAATATGCCATCATTTAATCCTATAGAGGCGGAAAGTGATTCTAAATCGGTTAATATGCCGAAGACTAATACTAAGAGAGGGCCACCAATAAATGCGGAGGCTTTAACTTCACAGATACAGAATACAGCAGCAGAACTTGATAATATAAATGCTCGTATTGAACAACAAAAAGAAAAATTAGCTCAATTAAAGGAATCATTTAGAAATACTTTTAATCAAAATACTAAGAATAAGATTAATGAGCAAATACTTAAAACAGAAGCTAGCATAATAAAGCTCATAAATAAGTCTGATATCTTAGGATTTAAATTAGCTGACTTAGATAGTAGATTTGCTATGGCTAATGCTAATACGGCTAATGCAAATATTAATAATATTGGAAACTCAACAAGTAAAGCTGGTAGTAAGGCTTCAAATAGTTCAGGCCAATTTAAAAAATTATCTAATGCATTAAATACATTAGGAATTGGAAGTAAGAAAGCGAATAACAGTTTAAGTGGCTCCAATAACCAACTAAAAATGATAGTTAGATCTATGATTACTTGGGGAATGATATTTCCTATAGTTATCAAGGGAATAACCGCTATGTCAACTGGACTTCTTAATAATTTAAAAACTAATGAACGATTCTCTAATTCCTTAGCACAAATTAAAAGTAATTTAATGATAGCATTTACACCAATTTATAATGCAATATTGCCTGCTATAAATGTTCTTATGAGTGCTTTATCTACTTTAACTCAATATATAGCTAGTTTTACTAGTGCTATATTTGGGAAAACATTTGACCAAAGTAAACAAGCTACTCAAGGATTAATAAATGCAAAACAAGCTATGGGAGCTTATGGAGATGCTGCTAAGAAAACAGGGAAAGATATTAAAGATTCTTTAGGGGTAGCAGGATTTGATGAAATAAATTCTTTAAGTTCTCAAAATGATAGTGGTGATGATGGAAGTGGAGCAAATTCAGAAGTTCCACAATTGGTTACACCAGAACTTGAAACATATAATGTTGATAGTAAAATGAATGAACTTGCTGAAAAAGTTAAAAAAGTATTTGCTACAATATTTCAACCTTTTAAAAGTGCTTGGGCAAAAGATGGAGTAGGAGTAATTGCAGAAGTAAAAAGAACTATAGAAGGGACTAAAGAAACATTTAAAAATTTATATAGAGTTTTAGAAAGTCCGCCAGTACAATTATTTATTGAAAATATAGCTAGGATAGGATTATCACTAGGGAAATTAGCATTAGCAGTATACAATGAGTTTATTTTACCAATGATTAATTGGTTTATAAATATTCT
>NZ_JABUTB010000142.1 GCF_021443865.1 Clostridium sp. | reverse complement strand
AGATAAAGAATCAAAAGAAGAAGAGGATAGTAAGGAAAATAAGGAAAATATAAAAGAGAAAGAAGAAATAGAAGATAAAAAAATAAATAAAGAAAAAGAAGATAGTAACGTAAGTGAAAATTAAAAAAGATTTAGTATAAATATAAAAGATGAATAAAACAATAGTAGTAGAGTATAGATATCCGTTGAAGATTTTTATGTAATTGACAATAAGAATTTCAGCGGATATTCGTATGTATAATAAAGGACATATTGGTTATATATGGTTGACTACATAAAAGATATTATGTTAAAATTTAGATGGTAAAAAAAGGAATAGGAGGTGCAAACTCTAAATCATTAATTTTAGAGTAAATAATATGATTCTTAAGTTTGACAAGATTGATGACAAGTTAATTGTGTTTTTGAATGGAGAATTAGATCATCATAGTGCTGAAGAAGTAAGAGTAAAAATTGATGATAGAATAGATAGAGATAATATAAAAAAAGTAATAATGGACTTTAATAATGTAACGTTTATGGACAGTTCAGGTATTGGAGTTGTTATTGGAAGATTTAAAAAAGTACAAAATAGAGATGGCGTTGTTTGTGTTGTTAATGTTAACAGTAGAGTAGATCGTGTATTTACACTGTCTGGATTGTATAAAATTATAAAATCATATATAAACGTTGAAGAAGCTGTTAAGTGTATTTAATAGGGGGATTATAAGATGGTAGAAAATAAGGTGCGTATAGAATTTGAAAGTAGATCTCAAAACGAAGGATTTGCTAGAGTTGCAATTGCAGCTTTCGTTTCTCAATTAGATCCAACAGTAGAAGAATTAACTGATGTAAAAACAGCAGTTTCTGAAGCAGTTACAAATTCTATAATTCATGGTTATGAATGTCAAAAAGAGGGTATAATCAAAATAGAAGCTTCTATTGAAGATAATGAAGTAGAAATAATTATAACAGATAATGGTTTAGGTATAGAAGATGTTAATCAAGCTATGGAACCATTATATACATCAAGACCAGACTTAGAAAGATCAGGAATGGGCTTTACTGTTATGGAAAGCTTTATGGATGCTGTAGAAGTTAAAAGTTTAAAAGGCATAGGTACAACAGTAACTATGAAAAAGAAATTTAATTTGATACGTTAGGTGGGCTTTATGGATAATGGTACATTAAACAAGACTGTTTACAATTATGAGGACAATTCTTATTTAATACCTTTAGCTAAATCTGGTGATGAAGAGGCAATGAGAATTTTGATAGAATTAAATATGCCATTAGTTTCATCAATAAGTAAGAAATTTATTAATAGAGGATATGATTATGAGGATATATTCCAAATAGGCTCTATGGGGTTAGTTAAAGCTATAAAGAATTTTGATGATAACTATAATGTAAAGTTTTCAACATATGCAGTACCAATGATTATAGGCGAAATAAAGAGATTTTTAAGAGACGATGGAATAATAAAAGTTAGTAGAAATATAAAAACACTAGCAAGAAAGTTAAGATTTGACAAAGAAATTTTAATCAAGGAACTAGATAGAGAACCAACAATAGATGAACTTTCGAAATATTCAGGAGTAGATAAAGAAGATGTATTAGTTGCTTTAGAATCATCAGCAAGTATGCAATACTTATATGATGTAATTCATCATGATGATGGGGCACCTATTATGCTAATAGACAAGTTAAGTGAAAATGGAGAAGAGGATAAGAATATAACTGAAAGAATAGCATTAAAGGAAGCTTTGAGAGGGTTAGATACTAAATCAAGGCAAATAATTATGCTCAGATATTTTAAAGATAAAACTCAAGTACAAGTAGCTAAAATGCTTGGTATAAGTCAAGTACAGGTGTCTAGAATAGAGAAAAAAGTTTTGGCAAAAATGAAAGAGCAATTAGAAGAGAAATAAGATAAGTTATGTAAAAGAGTACTACTCTTTTACATAACTTATTTTTTATTAAATATTATAATCCAAAATGTTCTTCTAAAGTTAGGTTGTTTTCTGTTAAATAAGTACTAAGCTCAGTACCTACATATCTAAAGTGCCATGATTCATAGATATATCCAGTAATATCTTCTTTTTCAACTGGATATCTTAATATAAAGCCATATTTAGCACAGTTTTCTTTTAACCATTGTGCTTCATATGTATAAGAAAAGGCACTGGTTACCCATAAAGAAGAATCAGCACCACCAATATCAAGTGCTAAACCAGATTGATGTTCACTATAGCCAGCAGGAGCAGAGAAGCTAGAAGCGGTGCTTCCATAACTATAACTATAAGAACTAAATAATTGTTGTTGCTTATAATAACTTCTGAAACCAGAAGCAATGGATAATTGAACACCATCATTAGCTGCAGCTTGTTTCATTTCTTGGAATGCACTATCTACTTCAGGTCTTAATCTATAGCCATAATCTACAGGTAGTCCAAAGTTTTTATTAACTATAATAGTACCATCTATTTCTAGAGGTTCTAAAGTGGAAGTTTGTCCACTTTCATATAATAAGTTATCAATTTTATATGAAATTAGCTTCATTTTAGCGTTTATTTTTTCAAAATCTTCACAAGCTATTAATGTCTTAGTATCATTAATCAATTTTTCTAAATAGTCATCCGTCAGTCCATTTGCTCTTTGTATTTCAGAGTGAAGTTGTGAATTAAAATTTTCTTTTATGTGGTTTGTAGATTCAGCTATTTTAGTATTAATATTATTCAATAAAATAGTTGAATTCGTAATATCTTTTGAATCAATAGAATTATTTAGTTTATCTAAAATATCAGAAAAAGATATATGTGGTATAAATTTAGTTATATTTTTAATCTTTGTATTAAGAGAATTGTTTACATCGTCTTTTACAGTTGAATTATCACCTGTATGAGTTATTGCAGCAAAAAAATTATTAGTACCTTTAGCTTGAGTAATAGTTTTTGATTCTATATAGCATGTTGGAGATAAAAGAGTAAAGAATAAAGCTGCAAATATAATATTACGTTTTTTCATATAATCCTCCTTTTTCAACACAATACAACATAAATTTTAGCATAGAATTTAAAAAAAATAAATAATTAAATAGAAAAAAAATTTTTTTTGGATTATTTTAAGGTATAAAGGAATACTAACAATATTAGAAAGGAGTTTTTGTTATGGGGAAAATAGCTAAAGAAGAAGAAAAAATAATGAGTAAATTTCAAGAGCTATCACAGGAGACAAAACCAAAGCCTAAATATATAAAAAATATTATTTTAGCTTTTGTAGTAGGCGGTTCAATTTGTGTAATAGGTCAATTCATTTTAAACATGCTTATTAAGTTTGGAATTGAAGAAGAAGATGCTATGACATGGGTTCCGATCATTATGGTCTTTTTTGGGGCACTTTTAACTGGAATTGGTGTTTATGATAAAATAGCAAGCTTTGCAGGTGCTGGAACTGTAGTCCCTATTACTGGTTTTGCAAATGCAATGGTAGCACCAGCAATTGAATTCAAAAAAGAAGGTTTTGTATTTGGAGTTGCAGCAAAAATGTTTACCATAGCAGGTCCTGTATTGGTTTATGGTATAGGAAGCTCCGTTATTATTGGACTAATATATTATATATTGATGTGTATTGGAATCATATAATAAGGAGGGGTATAGTATGAGTAATGATATAAAAAAGATAGGGAAACAAACTATAAAGCTTTCTAATCCTCCTAAAATAATATCTACATATTCAATAGTTGGACCTAAGGA
>NZ_JABUTB010000141.1 GCF_021443865.1 Clostridium sp. | reverse complement strand
TATATGATATATCATATAGGGGATTAACCTTTAATAACTATAAATTAGTTGAATACTTATATACTTCTTTCTTAGCTAATCCTCTTTCTTTAGCTACTATTTTTATAGCTTCTTTTTTGTCTATTCCTGATTCCATAGTTTTAATTAAATGCTCTTCAATACTCAAAGAATTCCACTTAGATTCTTTTTCAGCCTTAATGTCTTCATCTGACTTTCCTTGAATAACTAGAACAAACTCTCCTCTTGGTCTAGCTTCATTAAAGAAATTAATAGCATCTGATATTTTCCCTCTATAAATTTCCTCATGGAGCTTAGTAAGTTCTCTACAAACTGCAATTTTTCTATTTCCCAAATTATCTTTTATATATTCAAGAGTATTAAGTAATCTATGCGGTGCTTCATAAAATATTAGAGTGTCTCTAACATTTTTAATTTCTTCAATTACTGGTTTTCTATCTTTATTTTCTCTTGGTAAAAACCCTCTAAAAATAAACTTTGTCGTATCTAGTCCTGAATACACTAGTGCAGTAGTTATAGCAGTTGCTCCTGGTAAAACTTCAAATTCAATATTTTCTTCTATACATTTTTCAACTATTACACTTCCAGGATCAGAAATACCTGGTGTACCTGCATCAGTTATTAATGCAATATTTACTCCATTTTTTAATTTATTTATTATATCTAAACTTTTTCCTTGTTCATTATGTTTATGATAACTAAACAAACTCTTTTTTATTTCAAAGTGATTTAAAAGCTTTAAACTAGTTCTCGTATCTTCCGCTGCTATTTCATCAACCTTTTGTAAAACTTCTAAAGCTCTTAAGGTTATATCCTTTAAATTTCCTATAGGTGTAGGAACTAAATATAATTTCCCTGATTCCATTTTAATCCTCCCTACCATAAATTCTATTTATTTCTTTTGTATAAGTTCCATCTTCATTATATACATATATTGGTGTTTCCCATTTTAAATACGCTCCACCGTCACGTTGCCCTTCAACTAGAACTATATTGGGAGCCTTGTTTATATTAGGTTGTATCATTTGAACTCTTTTAGGCTCTATTCTATGCTTTCTCATAAGCTCAAATATATCTATTAACCTCTCTGGCCTATGTACCATATATATTCTACCATTATCTTTTAAAAGTTGTCTTGCAGCTATAATAACATCTTCTAAATTACATAAAATTTCATGCCTTGCAATTGCTAACTTATCATGCGGATTTATAATCCCAGAATTATTTAGTTTATATGGTGGATTAACAGTTAAAACATCAAATTTTCCTAAAGTCTTTAATAGTTCTAAATTCTTTAAATCAGCATTTATAAACTTCACAGTATTCTCTAATTCATTATACTTACTACTTCTATTTGCCATTTCTACCATATCTTCTTGAATTTCTATACCTACTATTTCTTTGGGTTTATATTTACCTTGTATTAGAAATGGAATTATCCCTGTACCTGTACATAAGTCTACAACTTTATGCTTATTTTTTACACTAGCAAAATTAGATAATAAAACCGCATCTACCCCAAATCTAAATCCTTGTTTTTTTTGTATTAAATATAAATTATCTAATTGTAAATCATCTATAGATTCATCTTCTAATAACTTTATATCTTTATTCATCTACTTACCTCTATCTACTATATTTATGTATAATTTCATTTTAACTATTTGCTATATTTTAAATCTACTAAATTATATCATAATTTATAATTCCCTATACATAAAAAATAAACTCCGTCTTTAGACGGAGTTTATTTAATTAATATTAACTTTTTAATTAAAGTACTCTTCTAGCTGCATAGAATGATGTTACTGGTGAAACTTTAACGCTTTGACCTGGTTGTGGAGCGTGTATATACTGTCCGCCTCCAACATATATCCCAACGTGGTCTAATCCATAAGTAAATACTAAATCACCTGGTTGTAATTCTCCATATGAAACTGGTGTACCAACACCAATTTGAGAATAAGTTGTTCTAGATATTTCTATTCCAGCTGCATTTCTAAAAACGTAGCTTGTAAATCCTGAACAATCAAAAGCGCTTGGTCCTGTAGCTCCATATACATAAGGAGTTCCAATAAATCCATATGCATAATCTACGATAGCATTTCCTGTAGCAGATGATTGACCTCTATTTGGCATTGCAGCTGCTGCTTGTTGCGCTTGTAAATCTTCGATTTTAACCTTTGCATCTTCTATTGCGTTATTTACTTCTTCAACTACTGTAGGACTCTTTAATTGCTTATCCCTAATAGTTCTTAATTGTGATATTGTACTTTGTAAATCTGAAATTTCACTAGATGATACTAGAATATTCAATTGATATTCTACTAAACTTCTTTCTGATACTGATAAATATTGAGCATCAAATCTTTCTTGCTCTAATTGTGCTTCAGCAATTAATACTTCTTGCTCTTTTTTCTTATCTTCTAGTTCAGATAATATTTTCTTGTTTTCTTCATTAATCTTAGCTATTTCGTTTGACTTCTCTTCTAATGAAGCAACCTTTTCATCTAATTTCTCTTTCTTTTCAAGTAAATCCTTTACTATCTTTTTATCAATATTAACTAGTCTACTAGCAGAATCTATTTTTGAAATAAGATCAGCAAAACTTTCAGCACTAAATAGTAAAGTTATATAACTTCCTTGGCCACCTGATTTGTATAATTCTCTTAATCTTTTTCCTAACACTTCTTCTTTATCTTCAATTTCAGCTTTTGAAGCATCAATCTCTTTGTTAGTGTTAACTATTTCTTCCTTGATAGATTCTATTTGTTTTCTGTTATTTATGTCCTTTTCCGCTAATGGAGCTATTTGCTCGTTTAAATTATATATTTTACCTTGAATGTCGTCTATCTTCTTATTCAATTCGTCATACTTTTGTTGATTCTGTATTACTTCCTCATTTGGAGTAGCAAATACTGGTGTTACTGAGGTAATTGTTAAAGCTCCAGCAATAACAATTGACAAGATCCTTTTTTTCATATGCGCTGGTCTCTTATGACCATCCCCCTCTCCCTTACATGTTACTTAACCATTATAACACTTATGGTAAGCTTGGACAATGGTAATTTTTAAAAATTGCGATAATTAGAGCATGTAAATGTATACTATACATATTTATTAAAATTATTTTAGTATTAATACTAAACTCTCTTATTAAAGTATATTTATTTGCTTTAACTTTTATATCTAAAACTTATTTTTATCTTAAAATAAGTCTATATATTCTTATATTTCTTAAGCACTATATTTTGAATTATTGATAATATAAATATAAATGCTATATATACGACTATTATGTACTTAGATTTTTCAATAAAGATTATATCTAGTAATCCTAATATCACTCCTATTAAACCTATAGATAAATTAAATATACCATTATAGTACATAAATTTATCTGCATCTTTATATACTCCACTTTCCTTAAAGTATTTTTTTATTTTTTTACTAAATAAAGATATTAGTCCTAATATTAAAAAGCCAAAGCTTCCTAATAGAATTATTAAATTTATACCTTTCATTTATTTACCTCCTACCTTAATATTTGCCTACTTTTTACATTTTTAAACATGTTGATATGTTATTTTAGCAATTATATTTTCTTATGTAAATTTTTTTATTTATATAGATAAAAAGTGTTGACACAATTATATATAGTTACTATAATAGTAATGTACTTCGGGGTGTGGCGCAGATGGGAGCGCGCGTGGTTTGGGACCATGAGGTCGCAGGTTCAA
>NZ_JABUTB010000140.1 GCF_021443865.1 Clostridium sp. | reverse complement strand
GTTGTATTATAATACAACTCCTAAAATATTATTAACTTACTTTTTTACTTTTATTTTTCTTAACCATATAGTACCCTATACCTGAAATCACTACTGCAAATATAGCCATACTAGCAGAATCTTGTCCACCTGTCATTGGTAAATTACCTTTATTATCTGAAGATGGCTTTCCAGTTGAAGGCTTATTACTATCAACTGGTTTATTATTATCAACTGGTTTTCCATTTTCCTTAGTATCATCTGCTCCTGCTATTAATAATTTATCTATATTAGTATTTACTCCATTAGTTTTCCAATGGTTAATTATTTCATCTCTCATTACTAGCATTGTATCTTTCATATTTTTAGCATTACTAAAATTATATCCATCTCCACCTGTTGCCATAAAGTCATTAACTACAACTGTATAATATTTATCCATATCTAAAGGAGTTCCATCTGCTAATCTTATTGATGTAATTCTATTTCCTGCCTTAGCATTCTTATCATACCAAACTTTAATTCCTGAGAATTGTCCCCAACCAAAGTTATTCGGCATAATACCATGTTCAATGGCTGCTTTTATATCAGAACCCTTCAATTCCATAGTTACTAAAGTATTATCAAATGGTAGTATCGTATATAAATCTCCCATTGTTAATACTCCCTTGCTTAAAGGTGCTCTTATCCCTCCACCATTAGTTATAGCAATATCTGCACCTGCAATTTTTCTCATAGTTTCTGAAACAACTATACCAAGAGGTGAAAGTCCTTCAGTTCTATCATGAGATAAATCTTTATCTAAATCTGCCACCTTTTGACTTAATATAGGCTTTAATTCTTCTTCATATTTAATAACTATTTCTTGTGAATTTTCATCTGGTACTATATTAGAACTTCTTTCATAAAGTAAATCTAAATTAGTCTTTAATGAAAGTAACTTTCCTGTATTATCAAAATCAAATGTTAATAACCCTAAAGCTCTACCATTATATCCAGCTTCAATTATCTTAACTCCATTAATTTCTGCATTAGTAAATTGATGATCATGAGCTGCTATAATAGCATCAACATTTTTAATTTTATTTGCTAAATCTACTGCTTCCCCTGTAGTTTTTCCAGTATTCTCATCTGTTATTGCTCCTAAATGAGATAATACAACTACTGAATTAACTTTATCTTCATTTCTTAATTTATCAGCGTATTTTTGAACTGATATTGAAGGATCTTCAAAAATTAAATCAGCTACATTGGCTGGAGTTGTCTTGTATGCAGTTTCTGGTGTCGTAACACCTATTAATCCTATTTTTATTCCATCTACTTCTATTATTTTATAAGGTTTTGCCCACTCAACAGGTTTTCCTGTTTTCTTATCAATAATATTAGCTGCTAAGAAGTCAAAATTTCCTTCCTTTGCCCATGTTGGTATTAAGTTTTTACCCCAATCAAATTCATGATTTCCAATTGATGAGGCAGGTATTTTTATTTCCTTTAGGAATTCAGTTACTGGTGCCCCTTTAGTAAGGTTAGATATAGCTGTTCCTTGATACAAATCTCCTGCAGCTAGTGGTATAGCCTCATAATTAGAGAATCCATTTAAGGAAGTCTTAGCTTTTATTGCTGAAGCTAACTTAGCTATTCCAACGTTTTTACCACTTTCTTGAACATTACCATGTAAATCATTAAAGGTTAATAATTCAACTCTCGTTACATTCTTAGCCTTTAAGACATCATTTATAGTTAAACTACTTATATTTGGTGTTCGTCCATCTTCTGATACTGGTATTGTAAGTTTTCCTTCTTTAACTAAGTTTACAGCTTCCTTTCTTAGTTCTTCATCATATTTAACTCCCGTAAGTTTCCAATTGTTATCTATACTTCTTGTAATAACACCCTTTTTAATATTTATAATATAATCAGTTATCAAATCTCTCATATCAGAAATACTATCATTATTAGTATCATATATCTTTTCATGTGTACCTTGTTCTAATAAAGTTGATAAAACTGAATCATATCTGTAATTATTAACTGATAGATATACTACATCATTATCTTCTACTGCCTTTCCATCCTTTTGGAACTTAAGATTCTCTATTCTATTTCCTGGTTCTTTAGCAATATTAATTTCATAACTAACACCAGTAAACATATCATATTGATATAATCTTATATCAGGATTTAAAGATACTGTTAAATCTCCATCTTTAAATGTATTATATATTTTTGATGTCCACTCCATAAAAGTCTTAAGCTGCTTACCTGTAGTCTTTATTGTATATAACTTATTATCATATTTATAAATCTTAGAAACATCTGATTTTTTTATTTCACCAGACTTCATGTTAGAATCTGCATCAAACAATGCTGCTGCTGATACAAGGTATACATCATCTGGATTTATACCCTTATTTGTTAAATGTAGAGCGCTATTATATAATTGTACTTCATTTACGAAATCTGTTATTCCTTGATCTTTAACTAATGATTCTGGAATATCTTTAATTTCATTATCATCTGCTAAATTAGGTCCTTCAAGTTTTCCTATAGATGTATTTGCATCTTTCTTAGCTATTGCATCGTAGCTACTTAATAATGCTACCAAGTTACTATCTTCTTGCACTTTAGATGTAGAAATAAAGCTCCATTCTTTATTGGATATATCATATTTCCCATCACTATTCTTAGTTAATTTTATTTCAACTTTTCCTAAGCTTCCAGCATTATTAGTTGGTTGAATTAAAAGTGCATTACCTGCTGTCTTATTAAGATCTGACATATGACTATGGCCCATAATTACTACATCTACATCTTTATTAGCTTCAGCTAATTCTTTTGCAGAGTCTCCATTTCCATATTCACTATCATAACCCATATGAGCAGTTACAACATAAACATCTGCTCCACCTGAAGCTTTTATTTCTTCTATTACTTTCCCAACTTCAGTTATTGGATTAGTTACAGTATATCCAGTTAAATTAGGTCCATCCCATTTAGTAATATGAGGTGTAACTACCCCTATTGTTGCAACCTTTATTCCATCTTCTAAAGTTTTAATAACATATGGATTAAAAACTCTATTTCCATCCTTATATATATTTGCACTTAAAACTTTAGCTGTTTTTAATTGTGATGTTATACTATTTAATTTATCCATACCAAAATTAAATTCATGGTTTCCTAAATTAAAGGCATCATATTCCATAGCATTCATAGCAGTCATCATTGGATTACTTGCAGCTTCTAAAAATAAGTGATTATAATTTCCTTGAATATTATCACCATTATCTACAAGTACAGTATTGTTAGGATTTTTACTTCTTTCAGTATTTACCAATGTTGAAATTTGAGTTAGTCCTCCATCAGAATAGGTTGCCCTTGCATAATCGTATGGAACAAACCTACCATGCAAGTCAGTTGTAGCAAGAATTTGAATTGTTTTTGTTGATAATTCTTCTGCTGTAGCTTGTACTAAGTTTATAGGTAAATTACCTATAATAAAAGTAAATGCTAATAGTGTGGCTAAGAATTTTCTTAACCTTCCTTTCTTAATTCTCATTTTACCCCTCCTAATTTTATATTTATGTTATTATAATAATAACCTTTATTAGTTAATAAGTCATCTCAATAAGTATATTTATTTTAAACTTTTTCTTGTGTTCTTCTTTTTAATTTACTTTTTTTTGATATTTTGTTATATTTTTGCATATTGTAGTCAAAAAAATAATTATTTTAATAAATAGACATCTAAATATCTATAAAACACTTAGATGTCTATTCTTAAATAATTATTATTTCAATATATTTTTATTAATTAGTTAAAATTATCTCTTACCTGTATCAAATGGTTCACCAGAAGCCTTTGGAGCTT
>NZ_JABUTB010000013.1:29257-40906 GCF_021443865.1 Clostridium sp. | reverse complement strand
AAATCTTTTAAAAGATTTATCAAATCATTATAAAATTGCAATAGACTGTATATTTGGAGTTGGGTTAAATAGGGTTTTAGAGGATTTCTATACAAAGCTAATAAGCTATATAAATGAAGAATGGGAAAATATAATTAGTATAGATGTTCCATCTGGGTTGAATTGTGATAGTGGAGAAGTAATGGGAGCTTCAATTGTTGCAAGTAAAACTTATACTTTTGAAGTTATTAAAAAGGGATTTATTGAATATAAAGCTTTAAGATATTTAGGGGATCTAGAAGTTTTAAAAATAGGAATTCCACAATATGTAAAGGAAAGAAGTTCGGAAAAAAATTATATATTGAGTAGGAATGAATATGGGAAGCTATTGAGAAAGAGAGAAAAATACGGTCATAAAGGAAGTTACGGAAAAGTTGCTATTTTAGCAGGTAGTAAAGGGTATGCAGGGGCAGCATTTATATCAACTCAATCATGCGTAGTTGCAGGGGCTGGCTTAACTACTTTAGTTACAACAAAATATGTTCAAGATAAATTAAGTAGTAAATTAGTTGAAGCAATGACAGCTAACATTGACTCTATGGAAGACTTAAGGGGATTATTTCAAAAAGTTGATGTTGTTGCAATAGGTCCTGGCATAGATAAAGAAGATAAATATAAGGGTATTTTTGCTGATTTAATTAAATATAAAGATAAGAGGTTTGTCATAGATGCTGGAGCATTTAATTTATTAAAAGATAATAATAAATTAATACTAGATATAAGGGAAAAGGCTATACTAACACCACATCCAGGAGAAATGGCAAGGCTTATTGATAAGAGTATAGAATATGTTGAAGAAAATAGGGTAGAAGTAGCAAAGAAGTTTGCTAAAGAAAATAAAGTTGTGGTTTTATTGAAGGGGTATAACACCATAATTACAGATGGGGAATGTGTTTACATAAATAGTAGTGGTAATAGTAAAATGGCTTCAGGAGGAATGGGAGACTGTTTAACTGGAATTATTGCCTCTCTTTTAGCTCAAGGACATACTGCAATAGAGTCTGCTTTAATTGGGGCTTATGTCCATGGCTTAGCAGGAGAGCTTGCCTCAGAAGGAAAATATTCAACAATAGCATCTGAAGTAATTGAAAATATATCAAGAGCTATGAATTATATGAATAAATCTTAACTGAATTTAATATTAGTAATAATAAGTAATAACATCCAAGGAGGATATAATGAAGAAAAAATTATTACTAATACTTTTGGTATCAATACCCATAATTTTAATTGCTTTAGTTATTTTATTTAGAATAACTGCAGAACCTACAAATGAAGAAATAATTAAATCATTAAAAGATATTAAAGCATATAAAACAGAAGTTGAATTCATAATTAAAAATTCCAGAGATGAGGAGAGACAAAATTCCATTCAATATTATAGAAAAGATGTTGGTGGTAAAATAGACTTTGGTGAAGATAGAACTAAAATTTATAAAGATAATATGGTTTTAGTTAAAGACAATGTATCAAATAAGGAATATACAATAGAAAAGGGCATGAATGATTTATATTCTATAAGTTTTTTAAATAAGTTATTATCTTATCCTATTAGTAATGAGGGGTTACAAGAAGGTCAAGAAGAATGGGGAGATACTGAATACATTGTTTTTACAAGTGAATTATTTTTAAAAAATGATAACTTAGATAAAGTTAAGGTCTTTATAGATAAGCAGAATAAAACTCCTATAGGGGCAATTATATATGATAAAAATAATAAAGATAGAGTTAGAATAGTTTATAGAAACTTTGAGAAGTTAAAGGAATTAGATGAAGAATTATTAAAATAAAAATAAATGAATACCAGTTCAATATTTAAAGACTATATTATAACAAATTGAGAAATCAGGTAAAAAGAGTACATATGGTGAAATTAGTTTAAGAAACTAATAAAATTAAATCTTATTTATAAAGAAATAAAAAAAAAATAAAAAAAATGAACATAATTTTTGACAAAAGGACATAATTTGCAATATAATTTATTTATACATAGATCCTTTACTACCTGGAGGCAAATTATGTCTAAAAAGATTAATAAACTAAAATTTTTGAAAAATGTAGTTAAAATTAAAAAAAATAGTCAATTTATTGGGTATTCCCTAATAGAATATAATAAAGATCAATTAAATATGGATATTTTTGAAATGATGAAAGAAGGATATCAGGAGATGGCAAAAATTAACTTGGAGCTTTCAGAGCTTTCTTTCGAATGCGAAAATTCTGTTATTGATGAATATGAGAACTGGCTTTGCGGAGTGTGAGATTTCTAATGACGACTATGGTAGTAAAAAGAGGGGATATTTTTTATGCAGATTTAAGCCCTGTAATTGGATCAGAACAAGGTGGAATCAGACCTGTAATAATAATTCAAAATGATATAGGTAATAAGTATAGCCCAACAGTTATTGTTGCAGCTATAACGTCACAGATTAATAAAGCTAAGTTACCAACTCATGTTGAAATTTCTTCAGAAGAATATGGATTAAATAGAGATTCTGTTGTTTTGTTAGAACAGTTAAGAACTTTAGATAAGAAAAGGTTGAAAGAAAAGATAGGTCATATGACTGATTCTGATATGAGAAAGGTAAATAAAGCCCTATTAATTAGTTTGAATTTAGCATAAATATTATTCGAAAAGGTTTTATTTAGATAAGTGAATATATTAAATACTTAGAAACCCTTAAGGGTTTCTTTTTATTTTTGTTCTTATAAAAAATTATGGAATAACAAAGTGATATACTATTTGTAATAATATATACTAATTTACTGATAAATCAAAGAAATAGTATATACAAAATAAAATTTCTATGCTAAAATAATTTTGCCAAATATAGCACAATATATTTACATGCGAATAAAATCTTAGGAGGAAAATAGATGAATAAAAACGTTGAGGAATTGAAATCATTAGCAAAAGTAGTTCGTAAGGATATAATTTCTATGTTAACGGAATCTCGTTCAGGACATCCAGGTGGTTCATTATCAGCAGCAGATATATTAACTACATTATATTTTGGAGAAATGAATATAGACCCCAAAAATCCTAAGGATGATAATAGAGATAGATTTGTACTATCAAAAGGTCATGCTGCCCCTGTATTATATAGTGTATTAGCTAGAAGAGGATATTTTCCAGTTGAAGAATTAAATACATTAAGAAAAATTAATTCTAGATTACAAGGTCACCCAAGTATGAAGTGCTTACCAGGAGTTGATATGTCAACAGGTTCTTTAGGCCAAGGTATTTCAGTATCAGTTGGAATGGCTTTAGCTGGTAAAATTGATAATAAGAATTATAGAGTATATACTCTTTTAGGCGATGGCGAATTAGAAGAAGGTCAAGTTTGGGAAGCTGCAATGTCAGCAGCACATTATAAACTTGGTAATTTAACTGCTTTTGTTGATTTTAATGGATTACAAATAGATGGAGATATTACAAAGGTAATGAATCCATCACCAATTGACAAAAAGTTTGAAGCTTTTGGATGGAATGTTTTAGTTATAGATGGTCATGATATAGAAGCAATTCAAGATGCTATAGAAAAAGGAAGAAATTCTAAGGATAAACCTACAGTAATAATATGTAAAACTGTAAAAGGCAAGGGAGTTTCCTTTATGGAAAATCAAGCAGGATGGCATGGAACAGCACCAAGTAAAGAGCAATGTGAACAGGCATTGTCAGAAATTGGAGGTAACAACTAATGAGTAATAAGATTGCAACAAGAGAAGCTTATGGAAAAGCATTAGCTGAACTAGCTAATTTAAATGAAAATATTGTAGTTTTAGATGCTGATCTTTCAAAATCTACAAAAACTGCGGATTTTAAAGCTGTTTGTGAAGAAAGATTCTTTAATATGGGTATAGCAGAAGCAAACATGATGGGAGTTGCTGCAGGTTTATCTACTTGTGGTAAGATTCCATATGTAAGTACCTTTGCTATGTTTGCAGCTGGAAGAGCTTTTGAGCAAATTAGAAACTCAATTTGTTATCCAAAATTAAATGTAAAAATATGTGCAACTCATGCTGGTTTAACTGTTGGAGAAGATGGAGCTTCTCACCAAGCTATAGAAGATTTATCTTTAATGAGAAGTATTCCTAATATGACAGTAATATGTCCAGCAGATGCAGTGGAAACTGTAGCTGCAATAAAAGCTATTTCAAAGTATGAAGGTCCTTGTTATGTAAGATTAGGAAGAGCAGCAGTAAATATAATAAATGATGAAAGTTCATATAAATTTGAACTTGGTAAAGGTGTGACTTTAGCTGATGGAAATGATATAACTATAATTGCAACTGGAATTATGGTAGATGTTGCTTTAGAAGCTAAAGAAGAACTGAAAAAAGATGGAATAAATGCAAGAGTTATTAATATACATACATTAAAGCCAATAGATAAAGAAATTTTAATAAAAGCAGCTAAAGAAACTGGAGCTATTGTAACAGTTGAAGAGCATAATGTAATTGGTGGATTAGGTTCTGCAGTTTCAGAAGTTCTATCAGAAGAGATTCCAGTTCCAGTATTAAAGGTTGGGGTTCAAGATACTTTTGGAGAAAGTGGATTACCAGATCAATTATTAAAAGCATATGGATTAACAGCTAATAATGTTGTTGAAAAAGTAAAAAAAGCAATTGCATTAAAAAAATAATAAGTTTACTATAATAATTTAAATAAATTATTAAAAAATAGCTATATTTACCACTAAGCTGTAGAAATATCTACAGCTTTCTATTTTTTAATTACTTTTATTGTAAAACATAATATAATATTTAAGTAGAACTATTAAAATTATGGAATAAATTCAAATCATATTTGGATAGAAACATATATATTGTGAGAAAATAATAAAAATTACCTAGAAAAGGAGAGTTATATGAGAGGAAAAATAAGGGAATATATATTAATATTTATTGGGGTAGCTTTAGTTGCATTTTCATTAGAGTATTTTTTCATACCTAATAATATAGCAGCAGGGGGACTAACTGGTTTGGCTATAGTAATTAATCATTATATTCCATCTATTTCAACAGGACCATTAGTTTTTATAATGGATTTATTTTTATTTGTAATTGGATTTATTTTTCTTGGGAAGAGTTTTGGTGTTAAAACAATAGTATCGAGTTTTAGTTTAGCTGGAATGATGACACTTATTGAAACATTTCTTTCCCCAGAAGCAGTTACAAATGATTTAATGTTGGCTTCTATATTTGGAAGTTTTATTAGTGCAATAGGAATGGCTATAGTATTTAATGCAAATGCTTCAACTGGAGGAACAGATACTATAGCAAAAATACTAAATAAATTTTTCCATATTGATATAGGAAAGTCTTTATTAGCAGTTGATTTTATAGTAACCTTATTAGGGGCAATTACTTTTGGTATAAATATAGGTTTATTTGGGTTGCTTTCAGTTATTATTAATGGGATTTCTATTGATAAGGTTATAGAAGGATTCCAGGTTTGTAAGGAAGTAACAGTAATAAGCACAAAAAGTGACGAAATTGGTAAGTATATAATGGAGGAATTAGAAAGAGGTTGTACATTTTTAAAAGGTGTTGGTGGATTCTCTGGGAAGGATACTTATATCTTATATACAGTTTTAGGAAGAAATGAATTTATAAAACTTAAGCAATATATAAGTAAAGTGGATCCAAAAGCCTTTATAACGGTAGGAGAAGTACATGAAGTTATGGGAGAAGGATTTAAAAATTTGCAATAACCTTTTAATTGTAATATGTATTAGAAGGAGAATAGAAATGAAAAAATTAAAAGAATATTTTTTAGCTACAATAGGCGTAGCAATAGTTGCATTTGGGTTAGAATACTTTTTCTTTCCACTAGATATAGCAGCAGGTGGGGTTTCAGGATTAGCTTTAGCAATTAATCAATTAATTAATATTGACCCAAGTATATTAATTTTTGTATTCAATATTATATTATTTACTCTTGCTTTCTTTGTAATAGGAAGCTCATTTGGAGCAAAGAGTATTTATGCTACAGTGATGTTATCAGTAATAATGTGGATTTTTGAAAACTTTTTAAATCCTAGAGCTATTACTGATAACTTAGTATTAGCTTGCGTATTTGGTTCAGCAGTATTAGCAATTGGTACTGCAATAACTTTTTATCAAGATGCATCAACTGGAGGAACAAGCATAGTTGCGAAGATTATTAATAAATATTTTCATCTACCAATAGGTCAAGGGTTATTGTTAGCAGATTGCACTGTAACATTATTAGCTATCTATTCATTTGGTGTTGAAAAGGGCCTTTTCGGTCTTTTAAGTGCTATATTAATAGGAAGCTTGGTAGATAAATTTATTGCAGGTATAAATCCTGTAAAGCAAGTATTTATAATTACTAATAAGGAAAAACTAGTTGTAGATTTTATAAATAATGATATAAATAGAGGGTGTACAATACTAACAGGTAAGGGTGGATACTCAAAGGAAAATATGACTGTGGTATATACGGTTTTAAGCTCTAAGCAATTTATAACATTAAAACAATTTATAAAAACAAATAATCCAGAAGCATTTTTAACTGTAAGTGAATCTACAGAAGCATTAGGTGAAGGATTTAAAGATTATTAAAATTTAATGAAAATTTTATGAAAATAGGGAATAATATAGTTTTTGTTAATTATAAAAGTATAAAAAAAGTTTTTACTTAAGCTTGGTTATGCTATAATAACGCTATAGGTTTTAAAATACGCATATGTGCGAGGTGTTAGAGAAAATGATAGAATTTAAGAACGTGTCTAAACTATATGATAATAATGTTAAGGCATTATCAGATGTGAATATAAAAATAGAATCTGGAGAGTTTGTATTTTTAGTTGGTCCTTCAGGAGCAGGTAAATCAACTTTTATAAAAATGTTAATAAAGGAAGTAGATCCTACTGTTGGAGAAATAATTGTAGCTGGTAAAAAGCTTTCTGATATTTCTAGAAGGCAAACACCATATTATAGAAGAAAAATAGGAATGGTTTATCAAGATTTTAGATTGATTCCAACATTAAATGTATATGAAAATGTTGCTTTTGCTATGAGAGTAGTTGAAGCTTCCCAAAAAGATATTAGAAAAAGAGTTCCTATGGTACTTTCATTAGTAGGACTTTCTCATAAATATAAGATGTTTCCAACTGAATTATCAGGTGGAGAGCAACAAAGAGTTGCATTAGCAAGAGCTATAGTTAATAATCCATCAGTTTTAATTTGTGATGAGCCTACAGGTAACTTAGACCCAGAAACTTCAAAGGAAATAATGGAGCTTTTAGAGGATATAAATAGAGCTGGTACTACAATTTTAATGGCTACTCATGCAAAGGAAATAGTAGATAACATGAAGAAGAGAGTTATTGCTATAGAAAAGGGCTGTGTAGCAAGAGATACAGCAAGGGGGATGTACAAAAATGAAGCTTAATACATTAAAGTACTTTTTTGTAGATGCTTTTAAGAGTTTAAAAAGAAATAGAACTTTAAGTATAGCAGCTATGATAACTGTGCTAATTACATTCTTTATATTTGGTACTTTTATACTACTAGGACTGAATTTTAATAAAGCAATAGAGGATGTGGCATCAAAGCTTGAAATTAAAGTTTATCTACAAGATGATATCAAGTTAATAGATCAAAGAGAAATAGAAATAAAACTTAATGAATTAGAGGGCGTTAAGGAAGTTGTCTATGAATCTAAAGAAGAAGCCTTTGTTAACTTAAAAGAAATGTTAAAAGATAATCAAGGCTTATTAGAAGGATATGATTTAAAAGACAACCCACTTCCAAGTTCATTTATAGTAAAATTACAAAATCCTGAGGATGCTTCAAGTATCACTACAGCAGTACAAGATATGACTGGAGTAGAAAATATATCAAATCAGCAGGATATGATTGATACTATAAGCTCTTTTATAGGCGGAGTTAGAATAGCAGGGTTAATACTGTTTGTTGTATTTATTGGAGTATCTATATTCTTAATTACTAATACAACGAAAATTACAGTATATTCTAGAAGAAGAGAAATAGGAATAATGAAATACGTAGGAGCTACTGACTGGTTTATAAGATGGCCATTTATAATTGAAGGTATGATAATAGGATTAGTTGGATCTATATTTTCAAGTATATTATTATATGCACTATATAGATGGATATTTGGATACATAGTATCAAATATGTTCTTAGTATCATTAGTTTCACCAGCATTTGTTTTAGGAACATTAAGTTGGATATTCCTATTAGGTGGAGCAGTAATAGGCGCTTTAGGAAGTATAGTAGCACTAAGAAAGTTCTTAGATGTATAAATAGATTAATAAAATGAAAGAATAAATAATATAATTTAAGTGGAGTTTATCTCCACTTAAATTATATTATTAAGACATTTAGAGTTTTATGAAAGGAAGTATTAGAATATGGAGGAGAATAAGGAGTATAAGGGGAAACGTAAAAGGCCCTTAATAATAGCAGGACTAATTATAGTGTTTATACTATCAAGTTTTATGTTTTTTTATCTAGGAAATATATTTGCTTTTAACGGACTAAGCTTAGTAAGCATTAGTGAAGATGTAGCAAAAGATATTACTGAAGTTAAAGATGTTAAAAAATACGAATTATTATTTCAAGTGAGGGATGCATTATTAACCAAGTATGATGGGGAATTAGACGATAATGCTTTACTTGAAGCTGCTATTAAAGGAATGACTCAATCAGTTAATGATCCATATACAGTATTTATGAATGCTAGTGAATATAGATCTTTTGAAGATCAAATTGAAGGTCACTTTGTAGGGATTGGAGCACAATTAGGAATAAAGGATAATAAAATCACGGTTGTATCTCCAATTGAAGGTTCACCAGCAGAGAAAGCAGGATTAAAAGCAGGAGACATAATTTTAAAGGTAAATGGGAATGAAATAATAGAACCTAACTTAGAGAAAACTATAGCTCAAATTAGAGGAGAAAAAGGTGAAGGAGTAACCTTAACTATATCAAGAGAAGGTTCTGAATATCTTGATATTACAATAGTGAGAGATGAAATAAAAGTTGTGTCTGTTAAGGGAGAAATTATAGATGGAAATATTGGGTATATAGAAATATCCTCCTTTGATGAAGGTGTAGCAAAAGATTTTAAAAATAAAATTATTGAATTAAAATCTCAAGGTATGAAGGGAATGATACTAGATTTAAGAGGAAATCCAGGTGGTTCTCTTAATGAGGCAGTAAATGTTGCATCTCAATTTATACCTAAAGGCGAAATAGTAACTTATACTATAGATAAGTATGAAAATAAACAAGAAGCTAAATCAGTAGGTGGAGAAGCTGAAGGAATGCCGTTAGTAATATTAATTGATGGTGGAAGTGCATCAGCATCAGAAGTAGTAACTGGAGCATTAAGAGATTATGAAGCAGGAACCATAGTAGGAACTACAAGTTTTGGTAAGGGAATTGTTCAACAATTAATAGAATTTAAAGATGGAAATGGTGGGTTAAAAGTAACAACTTCTAAATATTATACTCCTAATGGAGAAAATATACACAAAATAGGAATTAAACCTGATATAGAAGTAGAAATTCCAAAGGATATTTTACAAAAGGAATATGATAGAAATATAGATCCTCAATTTATTAAAGGATTAGAAGTTATAAAGGAAAAGATAAAATAGGAGGCTCACAAATGGAATTAATACTATATACATTGAGGACTGTAGCTTATGCTATTGTTGAGCCTATGCATATATTTATGCTAGTAATTTTAGGTGTAATGTTTTATTCAAAAAACAAAAGAATATCAATGATGCAGAAAATGACTATTGGGGAGAGTATAAACTCCCCTTTAGAACTTACATTATCTCAAATATCTCTAGGGATAATAGCTGGAGCTGTAGTAAGTGTAATATTAAGTGTATTGGGAATAATTTTTAATGAGAATTCTGGAATAGAAATTATGTTTATGATTTCTATATTACTACTTTTTATAAAGAAAAGATTTATTTGTTTCTCTTACTCAGGAGCAGTATTAGGAGCTATAAGTATTATCGCAGGCTTTTTAGCAAGAAGTACAAATACTCAATCATACATAAATATAAATATATTAAGTCTTATGACTTTTGTTGGAGTTATGCATGTAATAGAAGGAATTTTAGTAATGCTAGATGGTGGAAGAGGAGCTATACCTGTTTTTTCAAATAGAGATGAAAAGATAGTAGGTGGATTTGCATACAATAGATATTGGGCTTTACCGGTGGCAATATTTATTGCTTTAACAGGCAATATATCCACAGCTGTTACATCTTCTGTAGCCACACCCAATTGGTGGCCTATAATAAATAGAAATGAAGCCTTACTAATGTTAAGTTCAATGATTATTACAGCTATGCCTTTATATGGAGTATTAGCGTATAAATCAGTTTCCTTTACAAAAAGAAAAACTATAAAGCCTATTTATTCTGGTATTGGGATATTAGTGTATGGAATTATATTAACAGTAATAGCTCAATTAGCCCAATTTGGAATTATTGGACAAATTGTTGTTGTTATATTTGCTCCTTTAGGTCATGAGCTTATGATTAAGATACAAAATAAAATTGAGAAAAGTGGACAATATATTTATGTTACAGATGATAATGGTGTATCAGTCTTAGAGGTGGCACCTAGTTCTCCAGCATATAAGTCAGGAATAAGAAGAGGAGACAAAATATTAGCTATTAATGGACATGAGGTTTTGTCAGAAATTGAAATTTTTAAAGTTGTAAGAGAGAATCTTAAGGAAATTCAATTTAGAGTGAAAAAAATTTCCGGGGAAATAGTCGATTTAAGAATATTACCAAAGGATAAAAAAGTTGGAATGCTTTTAGTTCCAAGAATGGTTAAGGCAGAGAGTACAATTAGTGTTGATAATGATGATTTTAAAAAAGTATTAGATGAAATGAAAAGAAAGCAGTAAGCTTTCTTTTTTTGTTAATATAAATGATAAAAATCATATAAATATGTGAATTATTATTAAAAATATTGATTTAATATACTTAATAATAAGGGGAGTGATATAATCAAAAAATAAATGGGTTGAGAATTAAATATATGGAGGGTATGAATATGGCATTTAGTCAATTTGAATTTATTTCAGATAGCTTAAGAAGAGTTGTATCATTTAATATTTTACTACCTAATGATTCTCCTTTAGAATTTATAAAAGAGAATGAAAATTACAAAAGAGGAGTAAAGACATTATTTTTATTACATGGTTATTCAGGGAATAATAGAGATTGGATTTTAGAAAGTAAAATTAATGAATTTGCAATAAAATATAATATTGCAGTTGTATTCCCAAATGGAGATAATAGTTTTTATTTAGATGGAAAAGGAACTGGAAGTAAATATGGAACATATGTGGGTGAAGAATTAGTAAATTACACAAGAAGAGTATTTGGACTTTCTAATAAAAAAGAAGACACATATATTGGTGGCTTTTCTATGGGGGGATTTGGAGCAATTCATACTGCATTAAAGTATAATGAGACTTTTTCAAAGGCAATTGCTCTTTCATCAGCATTGATAATAAATGAAATTAAAAATAAGGATGAAAGCTTTAGTACCCCAATAGCTGATTACTAT
>NZ_JABUTB010000013.1:0-28453 GCF_021443865.1 Clostridium sp. | reverse complement strand
CAAACAGATACCTTCATAGAAAAAGATGCATCAATAAATGATGAAATAGATAAATTAAGACACTCTGCAACTTCTGCACTATTAGAAAGAAGAGATGTTATAATAGTTGCATCAGTTTCATGTATTTATGGACTAGGTAATCCAGAGGAGTATAGAAAATTAACTATCTCATTAAGAACTGGAATGATAAAGGAGAGGGATGAAATAATTAGAAAGCTTATAGAAATTCAATATGAAAGAAATGATATTGATTTTGCTAGAGGTAGCTTTAGGGTAAGAGGAGATTCCTTAGATATAATACCAGCATCATCATCTAATAAAGGAATAAGAGTTGAATTCTTTGGTGATGAGATAGATAGAATAAGAGAGTTTGATGTATTAACTGGAAATATTTTAGGTGAAAGAAATCACGTTTCAATTTCACCAGCATCTCACTTTGCTACATCCCATGAGGTTTTAGAAAGAGCTATAAGTCAAATTGAAGGTGAACTTGAAGATAGACTTAAAGAACTTAACAGCCAGGAAAAATTATTAGAAGCTCAAAGACTAAGACAAAGAACAAATTTTGATATAGAAATGATTAGAGAAATGGGATACTGTAGTGGTATAGAAAATTACTCAAGAATCTTAGATGGAAGAGCAGCAGGAACACCACCACAAACCTTATTAGACTATTTTCCAGATGACTTCTTAATGTTTATAGATGAAAGCCATGTTACATTACCACAATGTAGAGCTATGTATGCTGGTGATAGATCCAGAAAGAATACATTAGTTGATTATGGTTTTAGGCTACCTTGTGCTTATGATAATAGACCATTAAAGTTTGAAGAATTTGAGAAAAAAATAAATCAAGTAGTATTTGTTAGTGCTACACCTGCACAATATGAGTTAGATCATTCAACCAACATAGCAGAGCAGGTTATAAGACCTACAGGATTATTAGATCCAGTTATAGAAATAAGACCAGTAAAGGGTCAAATAGATGATTTATATGGAGAAATTCAAAAGACTATTGAAAAAGGATTTAGAATTCTTATAACTACTTTAACTAAGAGAATGGCAGAGGACTTAACTAAGTATTTAAAGGATCTAGGTGTAAAGACTGCATATATGCATTCAGATATAGAAACTATAGAAAGAATGAAAATTATAAGAGAGTTAAGACTTGGAGAACATGATGTATTAGTAGGTATCAATTTACTTAGAGAAGGATTAGATATTCCAGAAGTAGCTTTAGTTGCAATTTTAGATGCTGATAAGGAAGGCTTCCTACGTTCAGAAACATCATTAGTTCAAACTATAGGTAGAGCAGCGAGAAATTCTGAAAGTAAAGTAATAATGTATGCAGATAATATTACTAAATCTATGGATAAAGCTATTAAGGAAACTGAAAGAAGAAGAAAAATTCAAATTGAATACAATGAGAAAAATGGAATTGTTCCTCAAACTATAATTAAAGAAGTTAGAGATGTAATAGAAGCAACTAAGATAGCTGAAGATAAGATTGAATATGCTGTTGAAAATAGCAAAGATATTTCAGAAAAGGATAAGAAGAAATTAATTAAGAAATATACTGAAGAAATGATGGATGCAGCTAAGAACTTACAATTTGAAAGAGCAGCAGAGTTGCGTGATATAATTAATGATTTAAAGGGGAAAAAGTAAATATAACCTTAACTGTAGGGAGAGAGATATAATATTATAGTTACATGAAACTTTATCATGGAACAAGGAATATTATATCTCTCTCTTTTTTTATTGTTACATAGAAGAATATATGGAATAATATAACTAATAATAAAAGTTAAAGAGGATTATTTCATTATAGAAAAGTCAGATTTAATTAATGTTTAAGGAGATGGGGTTATAAGTATAAGGGAAGAAGAAAATATTTATTATATTAATAATTATTGTCAATAGTTTTTGGAATATCTGGAGTGATGAATAGTGGAAATATTAGAAGGTTGCAATTTATGCCCAAGAAATTGTGGAGCTAATAGATTAAGTGGTGAAAGAAGCTTTTGTGGAGCAGGAGATAAAATAAGGGTAGCTAGGGCTGCCCTTCATTATTGGGAAGAACCATGTATATCAGGAGAAATAGGTTCGGGAACAGTTTTCTTTTCTTATTGCACTTTAAAATGTGTTTTTTGCCAAAATTATAATATAAGTCAATGTCAGTGGGGAAAGGAAATAACCATAGATAGATTATCAGAAATATTTATTGAACTTCAAGAGAAGGGAGCCTTAAATATAAATTTAGTTACCCCAACTCATTATGTTCCTCAAATAATAGAAGCTATAAAGATTGCTAGGGAGAATGGGTTAAAACTTCCTATTATTTATAATAGCAGTGGATATGAGAAAGTAGAAACAATAGGATTGCTTAAAGGATATATAGATGTATACTTACCAGATATGAAGTATTTTGATACTAAATATTCAAGTAAGTATTCAAAAGCTAAGGATTATTTTGATTATGCTAAAGCTGCAATTAATGAAATGGTAAACCAAGTTGGTGAAGTTAAGTTTGATGAAAGTGGAATTGTTCAGAAGGGGGTAATAATAAGGCATCTTATGTTGCCAGGTCTTCTATTTGATTCTAAAAAGATAATAGATTATATACATAATACATATGGAGATAAAGTTTATATTAGTATTATGAATCAATATACTCCATTAGAGCATGTAAAAGATTATCCAGAAATAAATAAACCTTTAAATCAAAAGCACTATGAGGCGCTTATTGATTACGCTTTAAATATAGGAGTTAAAAATGGATTTATACAAGAGGAAGGAACTGATAGTGAAAGTTTTATACCATTGTTTGATTTTGAAGGCGTATAGTGTGCTAACGCACAATGTAAAATGAATAATGAAGAATAAAAAATTAATGTAAAAACTCCGTATGGAGTTTTTTTATTGATATGTTTTTGTAATTTGGAACAAATTACTTCAATAATTCTACATTCTAAATTTTGCATTTTTAATTTATTTTGTTTAAACAAAATAGTCTTTTTATTCGTCTATATAGTAGATAGTAAATTATGCTTTTGATTGGAGGGAAAATGGTGTTTAAAAGGGGTAGGGATAAGGTCATTGAGGAATATCTTAATAAAAATAAGGAAAAACTATTTAAGATAGCATATATGTATCTGAAAAATAAGGATGATGCAATGGATGTAATACATGAAAGCATTTTAAAGGCCTATAGGAATATTGACTCCTTAAAGGAATTAGAGAATATTGATAAGTGGTTTATAAGGATTCTTGTTAATACTGCAATAGATTATATTAGAAAGAGTTCTAAAACACTGTTAGTAGAAGATAAGGATATGGAATTACTAATTAATAAATCAAAGAAAGAAGAAGATGGATTTAATTTATTAATTGAAAATTTAGATGAAGAGCTTAGATTAATAATAGTATTAAAATATTTTCATGGTTATAAAATAAGAGAAATATCAGAAATATTAAATATAAAGGAATCCCAAGTAAAAAATAAGATTCATAAAGCCTTAAATTTACTAAGAAAAGAAATTGAGGAGGAATAGTTATGAAGAATATATTTGAAAAAGAAAAAATAGCATATAAGAATATAGAGATTCCTGAGGAATTAGAATTTATAGTTATTAAATCTATAAAAGAGGGTAATAAGAAAAATAATAAAACTGGGTTAATAGGAAAAGTACTAGTAGCATCTTTTATAACTATTTTTATGGCTTTAAATTTATTTCCTAGATTTTCGGTAGTTGCTCAAAACTTACCTATAATAGGAAAGTTAGCTGAACTTTTAACTGTAGATAAAGGTTTTGAAAATGCAGTAGAAGAAGATTTAGTTCAAGACATAGGATATGAAGAAGAGATAAATGGAATAAAGCTAAGGATAGGTAAGGTAGTTGGTGATTATAAAGCTATGTGGATAGAATATGAATTACCAGAGGATACTAGAGCAAGTATAGAATTAAAGGATATTAATGAAAATAATGAGATAGAAGCTAGTTCCAGTCATAGTACTAATGCTTTTGGAAAAGAAGGAAATTACATTGAAATTAAATTTAATAGATTTGAAGAAGAATTTCTATTGATTTTTAATATTTATAATAAAGATAAAACAGAAGAATTAGCTGTTTTTAAGGTTCCAGTAAAATTAAATGAAAAATTTAATACATCCTTAAGAAATATTACTATTAATAATAATATAATAAAGACAGAGATTGGAGATATTGAAATAAAGAATATAGCTACTTCTAATACAAGAACAATTATGAGTTTTATATTAAATAGTGATAAATATAATTTTGTTGGATTTGATAATCCAGTATTAATAGATGATAGTGGTAATGAGTACAATATTTCATCATCATATAGTATTTTTGATAGTAGTGGTAATAATAGTATAGAATTTCAAGGGGAGCTTAAAGTTGGAAGTATCCTATTTAAAGCTGATGGAGTTTTTTATGATAAGAAGGATGACAAAAAGATAATAGTAGATTTAAATAATAGACTTGTAAAAGCTAATGAATTTAATACTACTTTTGAAAGCTATGAAAATAATATTTTACAGTTAAAAACTAGAAATGTTGAAGGTATAGAATTTAAAAATGAAGATAAACAATATGTAGTAGCTGGTAAATCTGCACACACTCAAGAATTAAGTGATGGTACAAGTAAAGTGATAGAAATAATTACTAACTTAGAAATACTTGAAGGAGATGAAGGTACTATTGAGCTAGAAATAGAGTCTATAGCTAAAGATAAAACTATTGGGTTTGAGGTTAAAATTAAGGACTAAATATAGTAAGAGTGCAATAAATCAAATGTAGGTTTATTACACTCTTATTTTGCAAATACTTTAATATATAATTGACAATAAATATAATAAAAACTAGAATAGAATAAAGAACGCTTGTTCGAGCGAATGTAAATATAAGGAGAAAGGCAAATAATATGAAGGATAAAATAATAATAAAAGGTGCTAAGGTACATAATTTAAAAAATGTATCTTTAGAAATACCTAGAGATAAATTAGTAGTATTTACAGGGTTATCAGGATCAGGAAAATCTTCATTAGCATTTGACACTTTATATGCTGAAGGACAAAGGAGATATGTTGAATCTCTTTCATCCTATGCAAGACAATTTTTAGGACAAATGGATAAGCCAGATGTAGAAAATATTGAAGGATTATCACCAGCTATATCTATAGATCAAAAGACAACTAGTAAGAATCCACGTTCAACTGTTGGAACTATTACTGAAATATATGATTATTTAAGACTATTATACGCAAGAGTAGGAAAGCCTTACTGTCCAAAATGTAAGATTCCAATAGAACAACAATCTGTTGATCAAATTGTGGATAATGTAATGGAACTTGGGGATAGAACTAAGATTCAAGTTTTAGCTCCAGTTATTAGAGGAAAAAAAGGAACTCATGAAAAAGTCTTAGAAAATATAAAAAGAGGTGGATTTGTTAGAGCTAGAATAGATGGCTCAATTTACGATCTTACAGAAGAAGAAGTAAATCTTGAAAAGAATATAAAGCACAATATTGAAGCTGTTGTAGACAGAATAATAATTAAAGAAGGTGTAGAAGGTAGACTATCGGATTCTATTGAAACTGCACTTAAGCTTGCAGAAGGCTTAGTATTAATTAATATTATAGATGGCGAAGATATATTATTTAGTGAAAAGTTTGCATGTCCAGAGTGTGGATTAAGTATAGATGAACTTGCACCTAGATTATTTTCTTTTAACTCTCCATTTGGTAAATGTGATTGCTGTGATGGGTTAGGAACTTTAATGGAGATAGATGAAAATCTAGTTATACCAAATAAGGAGTTAAGCATATTAGAAGGAGCTATAGCTACTTGGGGAGAAGGAAGATTAAAGGAGGATTCATGGACTTATGCTATTTTAAAGGCAATAAGTGAAGAATACGATATTGATTTAAGTAGGCCTGTTAAAGAGCTAAGCAAGAAAGAGTTAGATTTAATTCTTTATGGAACTAATGGAAAGAGAATGAAGGTTACTTATACTAAAGATGGTGTAAGATCCCAATACAATTATGCTTATGATGGAGAAATAAATTCTTTGAAGAGAAGATATAGAGAGACTAACTCTGATATTATAAAGAATGATATTGAGCAATATATGGGGAATAATCCTTGTCCTAAGTGTAATGGTGCAAGACTTAAAAAAGAAGCTTTAGCTGTTTTTGTAGGAGAAAAAAATATATATGAATTTACTAAATTATCTATAAAAGAAGAGTTAGATTATATTAATTCCTTAGAGTTCTCTGAGAAAGACACGATAATAAGTGATCAAATAATAAAAGAAATAAAAAATAGACTTAAATTTTTAATAGATGTAGGTCTAGATTACTTAAATCTATCTAGAAATTCTGGAACTTTATCAGGAGGAGAAGCTCAAAGAATAAGACTTGCAACTCAAATTGGTTCTGCACTTATGGGAGTATTATACATACTAGATGAACCTAGTATTGGACTTCATCAAAGAGATAATGACAAACTTATAGCAACTCTTAAGCATTTAAGAGATGTTGGTAATACTGTAATAGTGGTTGAACATGATGAAGATACTATGAAGGAAGCAGATTATATTGTAGATATTGGACCAAGAGCTGGTGAACACGGTGGTGAAATAGTAGCAACTGGTACTGTAGAAGATATCAAAAAGTGTAAGAAATCAATAACAGGGCAATACTTATTAGGAGAAAAGAAAATAGAAACTCCAAAGGAAAGAAAAAAGGGAAATGGGAACTTTATAACTGTTAAAGGTGCTAAGGAAAATAATTTAAAGAATGTTAATATAAAAATTCCACTAGGAACTTTAACAATGGTAACAGGAGTTTCAGGTTCTGGTAAAAGTACCTTAGTAAATGAAATCTTGTATAAAGGATTAAATAGATTAGTAAATAGAAGTAAGAATCCAGTAGGGGCTCATAAAGAAATTTTAGGCCACGAAAACATTGATAAAATTATAGATATAGACCAAAGCCCAATTGGAAGAACACCTAGATCAAATCCTGCAACTTACACAGGAGTATTTGATATAATTAGGGAATTATTCTCAAATACACCTGAGGCTAAGATGAGAGGGTATAAACCAGGAAGATTTAGTTTTAATGTTAAGGGCGGAAGATGTGAAGCATGTACAGGTGATGGTATTATTAAGATAGAAATGCAATTCTTATCTGATGTATATGTACCTTGTGAAGTGTGTAAAGGAAAGAGATATAATAGAGAAACTTTAGAAGTTAAATATAAAGGAAAATCTATAGACGATATACTAAATATGACAGTTGAAGAGGCCTTAACATTCTTTGAAAATATTCCAAGAATAAAAAATAAAATAGAAACTTTATATGATGTAGGGCTTGGATATATAAGACTAGGTCAACCATCAACACAATTATCAGGTGGTGAAGCTCAAAGAATAAAATTAGCTTATGAACTTTCAAAGAGAAGTACAGGGAAAACTTTATATATATTAGATGAGCCAACTACAGGACTTCATATAGATGATGTAAGCAGGCTAGTAGAGATACTTCAAAGATTAGTAGAGGCAGGAAATACTGTAGTAGTAATAGAACATAATCTAGATATGATAAAGTGTGCTGATTATATTATTGATTTAGGACCTGAAGGTGGAGATAAGGGTGGAACAATAGTTGCAACTGGAACACCTGAAAATATAATAAAAGTTGAAGAATCCTATACAGGAAAATATCTTAAAAAGATGTTAAGATAATTGAAGAATACTTGTTATTTTTATATATAACATTTAATATATAATTGTAATATAATACTAATTTTGAGGTGAAACTATGGGTTTTTCAAGGCTAATGACTATTGTTTTTGGTGTGGCTTTTATAATAGTACTTTACTTTATTATTTATTATGCACTAAAAATAATGTACAAGGACGTAAAGGGTGGCGGAAGAAGAAGAAGGCCTTCTGCTATAAAGAATTATGGAATAGAAGTACTAAGTGTAGGTGAAAACTCAAACTTAGAAGAAGGATCTATTTTATTGTTAAATGGAATAATAACCATAGGAAGAAAAGATGGTAATACAATAAGATTAACAGATCAATATGCATCTGGTAATCATGCTAAAATAGTAGTGAAAAATAGTGAAATTTTAATAGAGGACTTAAATAGTACTAATGGTGTATTTATTAATGATGAAAGAGTTACAGAATACGCTAAGTTAAGAGCTAATGATAAAATTAGGATAGGTAGTGCCACCTTTAAGGTTATAAGAGCAGAGAAAAATTAGAGGTGAAAGAATGAATCAAGCACTAAGGTTAGAAAAAAGAGTCCTTAAATTAATTTATTTATTATGTTTACTTCTATTTGCCAATCTAGCTTTATTACAAAAGCCCTTTGATACAAAGGCGATGATTATCGGAGTTGTATTGTGTTTCATCATAGGTTTAGCACATTTTATTTTAAGAAGATATTATCCAGATGGCGATAAATTTATGTTTATCTTCTCAAGTATATTAGCTGTTGTTGGGATTGCAGTTCTTTATAGAATAGATCCTGGCTTTGCATTTAGACAGTTAGTTTGGACTATACTTGGAATAATAGGATATATGACTATAGTAATAGCTTTACCAGATTTAAAAAGCTTTGCTAAGTATAAAAAGGTATATATGATTACGACCTTAGTATTTATGCCTATGGCATTAATATATGGACTAATATTTAATACAGAAACATATGGTGCTATGAACTGGGTATATATAGGACCAATAAGCTTTCAACCATCTGAGTTTGGTAAAATAGCTTTAGTTTTATACTTATCTTCAGCACTTATGAAGTATGAAGGAAAGAATTCACTAAAAGAAGACTTTAAACAATTAATTGAACCAGCACTAGTAGTAATGTTCTCATTAGCTTGTATGGTTCTTCAAACAGATCTTGGATCAACATTGATTTTCTTTGGTATATCTGTAACTATGTTATATATAGCAACTTCAAAGAAGAAATATGTTTTTACATGCTTAGGACTTTCAGCAATTGGTGCTTTAGCGGCATATGGAGTTTTTGGGCATGTTCAAAGAAGAGTTAAAATATGGCTTGATCCATGGAAGTATGCAACAGCAGAAGGATATCAAATAGTTCAAGGTTTATATGCAATATCATCAGGAGGACTTTTTGGTGTTGGCCTTGGAAATGGTTATCCAGATTTAATATTTGCTAGTGAAAGTGATTTTATATTTGCAGTTATTTCTGAGGAATTTGGTATAATATTTGCAGTTGGGCTAATGATAATTTATTTCTTATTATTTTATAGAGGTATAAGAATTGCTTTTTTAACTAAAGATAGATTTAGCCTTTTAGCAGCTGTAGGATTTAGTACTATGATAGCTTGTCAAACTTTAGTTATAGTAGGAGGTATTTTTACAGTAATACCATTGACAGGAATAACATTACCTCTTATAAGTTATGGTGGAAGTTCAATGTTAACTATGTTCTTCGCTTTGGGGATTCTACAAAAAATTTCGGAAGAATACTAAAATAATCATATAAAATATACAAAATAAGGGTTTGTTGTTATATAATAAAAGAAAAAGTAAGTTATTTACTTTTTCTTTTATTTTTTATTATTGTAAAGGGTTTATATTGAATTTAGGAGGATGGAATTTTGAGTAAAAAGGTTATTAAAAGAAAGCAGAAAGAAAAGGATATTAGAAGAATTACAATTACTCAAAAGGTACTTTTATTTATTACGGTAATTATTTTAATTACAAGTTTATCTTTAGCAACATATTCTTCATATATAACATATAAAAATGAGACCACTAGAGTAGAGGCATTTTTACAACAAACGAAAGAGTTGGGAACAAGCTTAACAGAAGAAGGAATAATGGAATTAGAGGAATTAATTACTTCAATTGAGGTAGCAATAAGTGATAGGGATAGAGCAAATAACTTTGTTTACTCTCTTGCAAAAAGTAATACTAATATTACCTCTGTTGCAGTTAAAGGTAAAAATGATGAATTTATATCATATTCAGGAACATTAAGCAAGGCTCATCTTGATAAGCTGACATTTGCAGAAGGAATAGAAGAAGGTGTGTTTTGGTCTAATACTGTAAAGACTGGTGCTAGTAATCAAATTTTAATAAAATCATCTAAAAATGGAGTTGACTCCTTTATTCAACTATCCATGGACTTTTTCCAAAAGAAAATAGAGGCAGCTAAAATTCCAGGAATAGAACTAGATTTAACAGATAGTTTTGGAATGATAATGGCAAGTAATAATGTGAATAAAATAAATACTAAAATTAATGAAGATTTTAATAAAATTATAAGCGAAGAAGATGGCAATGGAGAAGTTAATATAGGAAGAGATAAAAAAATTATTGAATATCATAAGTTTCCAAATAACTTTAGGGTAGTGGCAATATATGATAAAGGAGATTTAAATTCTGAAATAATAAAAGGTATACTATTTAATTTACTTATAACTGTTTTAATAGCTTTAGTTGTAGGAATTGGAGCATACTTTATAATTAAGAAATATCTAAGTGCTATACTAGATATAAAAAATATGAGTAAGTCTATGGGAGAAAGAGATTTTACCTATAAATCAAATGTTAAATTAAATAATGAACTAGGAGATGCATTAGTTGAATTAAATAATTCTTTTGAAATATTAAGAAATTCCTTTAAGGATAGTATCTCTCTTTCAGAAAGTTTAAATGATAAGACAATTATGATAGATGAATCAACAAATAGTATATATGAATCATCAAAACAAGTATCTTTATCAATAGAGAATATATCATCAGTTACTCAACAGCAAGCAGAGAGCATGTTTGATATCTCTAATAATATTAATGTTTTAGGAGAATCAATTAC
This sequence comes from Clostridium sp., assembly GCF_021443865.1. Lineage (GTDB taxonomy): Bacteria > Bacillota > Clostridia > Clostridiales > Clostridiaceae > Clostridium. The sequence goes on along the minus strand of NZ_JABUTB010000013.1, from coordinate 17,554 downwards.
AGCAGTAGGAGAATCTATTAAAATATTAAGAGGCCTATATGGAGTTCTTAGAGATAATGCAGGGAAAAATAATGATGATATGAATAAATTATTAGAGAATAATGTTGATTTACAAGATTCTATGGAGGATTTATCAAGAGATATTTTAGATATATCTACAAGTACTAAAAAAATTAATGAATTTATAAATATAATAGATGATATTACAAACAGTATTAACTTAATATCTATTAATGCATCTATAGAAGCAGCTCATGCTGGAGAATTTGGAAAGGGCTTTGCAGTGGTAGCTAAAGAAATAAATAAGCTAGCAGAAAATTCTAAAGAAGCTACAGAGCTGATAAAAGGCACTACAAAAGATATTCATAATAAGATAAAGAAAACAGAAGGAATATTAAATGAAACTAAAAACGTATCAATAAAGGAAAGTAATAGTGTTAAGAATACAGTAAATTCCTTAAATATAATTATAGATAAAATTAATGTGATGAAGGGCGCTATAGATAGTATTGTAACTTCAAATGAAGTAGTTAATTCTAAAAAAGATGAAATATTAATAGTAGTAGAGAACAGTGCTGCTGCAATGGAGGAAGTTGCAGCATCAACTGAGGAAATAACTGCATTGAAGGAAGAAGAATTAAGTTCAATAGAGAAAATAAAAAATATGACTTCTGATCTTAGAAATTTAACAGAAAAGATGGAAGAAAATATTAGAGAATTTAAGGTATAGCTAATAATTTTAGTGTATAATATAAAAGGAGTATTGAGGATAAAATCAATACTCCTTTTATATTAATTGTATGTAGCTTTTATGAGCAAGGAGGATTTTATGAACGAATTATCTAAAAATGTAAGAAATATTATGGTTATATTTCTTTTTTGTTTTATAGCCTTGATATCATATATAGCCTATTTCCAAGTTTTTAAGGGTCCAGATATTGCAAGTGATTCAGGAAATAAAAGACTTTGGGCAAAGAGGAATGAAGTTTTAAGAGGAACAATTTATGATAGAAATGGAGAACCATTAACTAATAGTATAAGAATAGATAAGTTTAATCAAAGTAGAGAGTATATAAATGGAGATTTATATGTTCATGCCTTAGGATACATAGATGAAAGATTTGGAATTACGGGGTTAGAAGATGAGTTTGATAGTGAATTATCTAAATATAATGGATTTTCTAATGGAATAAGAAATTTTATTAAGAATTTTAATTTAAAAAGTGCCTTAGAAAATAGAGATGAAGAAAAAGTTGGTAATGGAATTATAACAACTTTAGATTATAATATACAAAAGGCTGCTTATGATGCAATGGGAGATTTAAAGGGAGCAGTTGTGGCTATAAATCCTAAGACAGGAGAAATACTAGCAATGGTTTCTAAGCCTACATATGATCCCAATAATTTAGAGCAAGTTATAGAAGACGCCAATTCTGGTGTAGATGAAGAAAGTAGGTTATTAAATAGAGCAATAGATGGTAGATATCCACCGGGTTCTGTATTTAAGACAGTAACTTTAGCAGCAGCTTTAGAAAATAACCCAGATGTGGTTAATGAGACTTTTCATGATACTGGGAAAATAGTTTTTCCAGATGGAACATCATTAAGTAATTATATGAATCAAGCTCATGGAGATTTAAGTTTACAAATGGCATATAGAGTTTCAAGTAACTTTGTTTTTGGTACTTTAGCTATGGACATGGGAAATGCTAAACTTAGAGAAGTAGCAGAAAGATTTGGATTTAACGCAAGAATTAATGGCGTGGGACTTTCTATACCACAAAGTAGTTTTCCTACTTTAAATCAAGAAGAAATGGGTAATATAGCACAAAGTGGGATAGGTCAAGGTAGTGTAATATCTACACCTATACAAATGGCTATAGTTGCTAGTACTGTTGCAAATGATGGAGTTTTGATGCAACCTAAATTAGTAAATAAAATAGTTGATAAAGACGGAAATACTGTAAAAGAAATATCCAACAAAGCTTTAAAGGAAGATGTAATATCATCTGATGTTGCAAGTACTATAAAAGAATATATGGGATATTTAGTTTCAAATAATATTTATAGATGGCCATCTTTTGAAGGTACTAATGCTGGTGGGAAAACGGGTACAGCAGATTATATGCAAGCGGACGGATCTGAAGGAATACCTCATGGATGGTTTATATCAGTAGCTCCATTAGATAATCCGGAAATTGCAGTAGCTGTAATAGTTGAAGAAGGGGAAAATGGAGCAGGTTCAGCTGCTAATATAGCTTCAAAAGTAGTAAGAACTGCTGTATTAGGACAATAGTAAAAAAATAATATAATTTAAATAATTCCTAAAGAAATAAGGAATTACTATCTTTAATTTAGAATGAGATAAAGAACGTATAATGCGACATAGAGTTTAGGAGGTCGCAATAAGTATGATCATTATCTCATTCTCTTTTTTCGACATTCACTCTTTAAATATTAATTCATATATTAAAATATGACTATTATTTCATAACTTTTAAGATAAAAGGAGATTAATTATGTTTAGGGTAAAACAATTAGAAGTGGAAGGATGTTACTTAATAACTCCAACTGTACTTATGGAAAGTACTTGTGATTTAATTAAGGTTTTTAATGATGCTCAATTTAATATATATGGATTAAGTACAGAATTTAAGGAGGAATATTATGCTATTGCAAAGCCAGGTGTAGTAAGGGGAATTCACTTTCAATTACCACCTGAAGAACATGATAAGCTTGTTACTTGCATAATGGGCGAAATTCAAGATGTGGTAGTAGATTTAAGAAGGGGTTCTAAGACCTTTGGGAAATATACTGTATTAGATTTAAATGAAGATAATAAGAACTTAATATACATTCCTTCAGGATGTGCCCATGGATATTATATTAAAGGAGATAAGCATGCATTAGTTTATTATAAAGTTACAAAGCCTTTTATTAAGGACTTGCGAGGTGGAATACACTGGAATTCTTTAGATATTCCTTGGGAATTTGATTATAATAATATTGAAGTAGAAAAAGAAGATGAGAATTGGCCAAAATTTGATGAGTTTAAGTCACCTTTTTAAATAGATATTTTTATAAAATGGAAAAGTAGAAAAATTTGTTTTCAATAGGAGTTATTTATTATAAATGAAGTAAGAAATCACTATTTTAATAAAAAAGGAGATAAATATTATATGGTAGGTGCTTAAAAAATAAAGTAAGTTACAGTAAATATAGTATTTATATCCTTTTTCCTATTGTTAATTGCAAATATTTTTACTAGTGATAAAATTTATATTACATAGTGAAAATAAAGGAGAATAATAAATGTTTGACTTTGAATATCATTTAAAAAATTTGCCGGAAAAACCTGGTGTTTATATAATGAAAAATTCTCTTGGCGAAGTTATATATGTAGGAAAAGCTAAGATTTTAAAAAATAGAGTAAGGAGTTATTTTCAAAACTCCAAAAATCATTCTGAGAAAGTTAGGGTAATGGTTAAAAATATCTCAGAATTTGAATACATAGTAACGGATTCAGAAATGGAAGCCTTAATATTAGAGGGTAATTTAATCAAAAAGTATAGTCCGAGATATAATATTGCTTTAAAGGATGATAAGTTTTATCCATTTATTAAGATTACAACAAATGATGACTTTCCAAGAGTATTTGTAACAAGGAAGTATGCAAAGGATGGAGCAAGATATTTTGGGCCTTATACTAATGCTACTGCAGTTTATGAAACTATAGATTTAATTAATAAAATCTTCCCAATAAGAACTTGTAAGTTATTAATTAAGGAAAATGGTGACAAGGTAAGACCTTGTTTAAATTATCATATTAAAAAATGTGTTGCACCTTGTGCTGGATATGTAAAAAAAGAAGATTATGCTGAAATGATTAATGAAATTGTGGATATACTTAATGGTAAAGATAAAACTATTATTAATTCCTTAAAAGCTGAAATGGAAGAAGCATCTAAGAATTTAGAATTTGAAGCGGCAGCAAAAATTAGAGATAAAATTCTTGCTATAAATTCAATAGTTGAAAAGCAAAAGATATTTAAGACTATGGAAGGTGACGAAGACTTTATCAATATATTTCAGGATGAAATGGATAGTTGTATTCAAGTGTTCTTCTCAAGAGATGGAAAAATAACTGGGCGTGAACATTTTATATTTAATAACACTGCTGATGACAAAGTTAGTGAGGTTTTAGAAGATTTTATTACTTCATTTTATGGAGGTACTGCTAAGATTCCTAAAACTATCTATTTACCAGATATAGAGGATCCAGAACTTATAGAAGATTTTCTAACTATTAAAAGAGGAGCAAAGGCTTGGATAAAAGTGCCTCAAAAGGGACAAAAGAAAGAGATGTTAGAAATGGTGAGAAATAATGCTAAAATCACCTTAGAGCAATTTAAAGATAAGTTTTTTAAGGAAAAGGAAATTAATAGAATTACTTTAGAAGAACTAAGAGATTTACTTGATTTAGAAGAATCACCTTTTAGAATTGAATCCTATGATATTTCTAACATTCAAGGAGTAGATTCTGTTGGAACAATGGTAGTTTTTGAAGAAGGAAGAGCAAAAAATAGTGACTATAGAAGGTTTAAGATAAAGTCAGTAAAGGGTGCTAATGATTATGATAGTATGAGAGAGATACTAGAGAGAAGATTTAAGCATGGACTTGATGAAATAAAAAAGATACAAGAGAAACAGCTTACTTTTTCTAATGGAAAGTTCTCTAGTTTTCCTGATCTAATTATGATGGATGGAGGTAAGGGTCAGGTTAATGTGGCTCTTGAGGTTTTAAATAAGCTTAATATAAGTATTCCAGTTTGTGGGTTAGTTAAAGATGACAAACATCAAACAAGAGGAATTATATATAATAATGAAGAGCTTATAATTAATAGAAGTTCTAACTTAATGCAAATGATTAGAAGAATTCAAGATGAGGTTCATAGATTTGCAATTACTTATCATAGAACTCTTAGAGATAAAAGAACCTTACATTCAATATTAGAAGATATACCGAATGTTGGAGAAAAAAGAAGAAGAAATTTGTTAATGAAGTTTGGAAGTGTAGAAAATATAAGAAATGCTACATATAATGAATTACTAGAGACTGAAAGTATAGACAAAAAAGCTGCAAATAGTATAATTGATTACTTTAATAAACAAGATAAAAGGTAACAAAATAGTTACAAATAGATTAATATATAGAAATATATTAGTAATGGGTTGTTTATTAATTATTTTTAATTTATACTATTTTAAGGTATAAATTACGAGACATAAATAAATGCAGAAATGTAAGTGCTACTTAAACTATATGTAGATTATTAGTAGGTTATTTGTAAGGAGTTAGGTATGAATCAATATAAAATATTTGAGGGATTATTTAAAGAATTTTATAGAAGTGAAGATGTTATCCTTAACGCTGAAATGAAAAATTATGTTCATTTTAGAGTGGGAGGGCCTGCAGACATTCTTTTGATTCCTGAAAATAAAGAGCAGGTTATGAAAACTATAAAGATATGTAAAGAGAATAACATACCTTATTTTATTGTTGGAAATGGATCTAATTTATTAGTAAAAGATGGCGGAATCAAAGGTGTCGTTATAAAGTTAAATGAAGTTAAGAATATTAGAGTAGTAGGTGAAATCATAGAAGCTGAATGTGGAGCTATGTTAAAAGACGTATCTAGTGAAGCTGTAAAAAATTCTTTAACAGGATTTGAGTTTGCGTGTGGTATACCTGGAACTGTAGGTGGAGCTGTATTTATGAATGCAGGGGCTTATGATGGAGAGGTTTCACATGTTATTGAGAGTGCAGAAGTTATTGATAGTAATGGAGAAATTAAGACTTTATCAAAAGAAGAATTAGAACTGGGCTATAGATCTTCTATAATTATGAAAAAAAATTATATAGTTTTATCAGCAAAGTTTAAATTAACTTATGGAGAGGTAAGAAGAATTAAGGAAGTTGTAGATGATCTTACATGCAAAAGAGAATCTAAACAACCTCTTGAATATCCTTCAGCAGGAAGTACATTTAAAAGACCAACGGGATATTATGCTGGTAAACTTATTCAGGATGCTGGATTAAAAGGCTATACTATAGGTGGGGCAGCTGTATCTGAAAAACATTCAGGTTTTGTGATAAATAAAAATAATGCTACAGCAAAAGATATATTAGACTTAATTGCCCATATACAATACGAAGTAAAACAACAATTTGGCGTTGATTTACATCCAGAAGTTAGAATAATAGGTGAAGATAAAAAATAAATAAATTAAACGAAAAAGAAATTTAATTTTAATTAAATTTCTTTTTTTTATAAAAAATAAAAGTAAATAATTGACAAAGTACAAATGGTATAATATACTTTATTTAAGGTTATTTTGAACTGTGAAAGGGGTGTGAATATGAGAAAGTTTTATATTAAAGAAAGGTTATTTGCAATAGGAGCTAAATTCGATGTATATGATGAACAGGGGAATAATGTCTTTATATCAGAGGCGGATAAGTTTGACATAGGAAAAAATATAAATATATATGATTCAAATAACAGAAAAGTACTGTATATGAGACAACAGATTAGATTAGGAAGCCATAAATATATAGCTTATGATAAAAATATGCGGGAGATAGCAACTATAAAGAAGGAGTTCATGACTCCTGAATATAATATAACAGGCTCTGTTGGGGTAATGAGTATGATTGGTTCTAGTATTCTAGGCAGAAATTATGAAATAAAAAAAGATGGAATAACTTTAGGAAGAATAAGTAAGGAATTCACTTTTGGAAGAGATAGGTATTTTCTTGAAGTTATAGATGAAAACTATACTTTATTTTTTATTGGATTATTAATTATGGTTGATATGATTAGATTTCATAATAATAATTAAATTTTAAATTTATTAGGAGGAATGTAAAAATGGTTCATGAAATTGATTATGAGATTCATGGTAATGAAATGCAGTTTGTAGAAATTGAATTAGATCCAAGGGAAACAGTGGTTGCAGAATCTGGAGCAATGATGATGATGGATAATAATATAACTATGGATGCTATATTTGGAGATGGAAGCGAAAAATCTAAAAGTGGTGGTTTCCTTGGAATGTTAGGTAGTGCAGCTAAAAGAGTTATAACTGGAGAAAGTCTTTTTATGACTTCATTTACTAACACAGGAATGTTAAAACAAAAGGTTGCTTTTGCAGCTCCATATCCAGGAAAAATATTGCCAATAGATTTAAGGAATTATAGAGGAAAGCTTATATGCCAAAAGGATGCTTTTCTATGCTGTGCTAAAGGAATAAGTGTTGGAATAGAATTTACTAAGAGATTAGGAACAGGATTCTTTGGTGGTGAAGGATTTATACTACAAAAGTTAGAAGGTGAAGGCCTAGCATTTATTCATGCTGGTGGAACTATTATTAAGAAAACTTTAATGCATGGAGAAACTATAAAAATAGATACAGGATGTTTAGTAGCCATGACAGAAGGTGTTAGATATGATATACAATTTGTTGGTGGAATTAAAAATGCTGTATTTGGAGGCGAGGGATTATTCTTTGCAACCTTAACAGGACCTGGAGAAGTTTGGATTCAAAGCTTACCTTTTAGTAAATTAGCATCAAGAATATATGCATCAGCACCACAAAATATGGGAAAATCAGTTGATGAAGGAAGCATTCTTGGAAGCATTGGAAATATATTTGAAAAGTAGTTGTGGAAACTTATTTTTAACTTATATATAATGAAATAGAGCAATAAATAATTAACGAGGGGGGAGAACTGGGGCTAAATGAAAAATGAATAATTAATAATGTAAAATGAATGAGCAATCTCCTTACGGAGATTCTAATGAAATGTAATTTATTCATTGAATATTTGTCCAGTAGTTCGGAGTAGAATGGAATATAGAGTTAGAAAAGAAGTTCAAGGACTAGAAAAATATGTAGCAGGTAAGCCTATAGATGAGGTCAAGAGGGAATATGGCATAGAAAGGGTAGTTAAACTAGCATCTAATGAGAATCCCTTAGGAGCATCAGAAAAGGTTAAGAAGCTTATGGCTGATTTAGTAAATGAATTGAATATGTATCCAGATGCATCTTCATTTGATTTTAAAGAAGCATTAAGTAAAAAGCTAAATATAGATAGGAATATGATATTCTGTGGGGCAGGATCAGATTCTTTAATAAATGTAATTTGCGAAGTGTTTTTGAACAAAGAAGATGAAAGTATAATGGCTGATATAACTTTTCCGAGATATGAAAGTAATACGAAGCTAATGGGAGCTAAAGCAATAAAGGTTCCTTTAAAAAATTATGGCTTAGATTTAGAAGCTATGGTAGAAGCCATAACTGAAAAAACTAAAATAATTTGGCTTTGTAATCCTAATAATCCAACAGGAGGAATATTTACAAAGGCAGATTTAGATAGAGTATTAAATAGAATACCTAAAAATGTGATTATAGTTATGGATGAAGCTTATGGAGAATATGTTACATCAAAAGATTATCCAGATTCATTAGAGCTAATAAAATCATATCCTAATATGATTATTTTAAAGACCTTATCTAAGGCTTATGGATTAGCTGCTTTAAGATTTGGGTATGGCATAGCTAATGAAGAAATAGTAGATTATATGAATAGGGTCATAAATTCATTTGATGTAAATTTATTTGCCCAAAAGGCAGCAACTGTTGCAATAGAAGATGATGAATTTTTAAATAAAGTTAAGACTTTTAATGAGGAACAAAGAGAAGTATTAGCGTTAGAGTTTGATAAAATGGGACTTAAATATATAAAGTCAGAAGCTAATTTTATAATGGTTAATGTTAATGGAGATGATAAACCAATACATGAATACTTATTAAGAAATGGATATATAATAAGGCCAGGATACTTATTAGATATGCCAGGGTGGTTAAGAGTAAGTCTAGGAACTAGGGAACAAAATATAGAATTTTGTAAACTATTAAGATTAGCAATAGAAAAACGAGATAATAAATAGATTAAAGGGAGATGAGTATAAACTTTTCTCCTTTTTTAAAGTATAAAATATAAGGAGTATTGTATTTGGTTATTTTATATTGGGTAAATAGCAGTACATTTAAGTCATTATTATTATAATTAAGTGCCTAATATGATATAATCTTATTAAGTAATACAATCAAAGGGGAGGTAGCATAATGAGATTTATAATAGTAACAGGATTATCAGGAGCAGGTAAGACAGAAGCAACAAGAAGCCTTGAAGATATGGGGTACTTTTGCGTAGATAACCTTCCACCAAAGCTAATACCTAAATTTGCAGAAGCTTGTGTTCAAAGCCAAGGAAAAATAAGCAAAGTGGCTTTAGTAATAGACATTAGAGGAGGAATATTCTTTGATGATTTATTTGAAAGCTTAAATTATTTAAAAAATCAAGATTTTAAATATGAAATATTATTTTTAGATGCCTCTGATGAAGTTTTAGTTAAGAGATTTAAAGAAAGTAGAAGAAGTCATCCATTAGCACCTGGAAGTAGAATAATAACAGGTATTAATGAAGAAAGAAATAGGCTAAGAGAAGTAAAGGATAGAGCAGATATAATAATAGATACATCAAAATATGCTATTAAAGATTTAAGAGAAGAAATGACAAAAAATTATGGCGATGTAGAGCAGCCTAAAAAGCAACTTTCTGTAACTATACTAAGCTTTGGATTTAAATATGGAATACCAGTGGATTCAGATTTAGTTTTTGATGTAAGATTTATACCAAATCCTTTTTATATACCTGAACTTAAACCACATTCAGGTAATGATGAACCAGTTAAGCACTATGTCTTAGAACAGGAAGAAACAAAGGGATTTATTGAAAAAGTTGAGGACTTATTAGAATTTTTAATACCTAAATATAAAAAAGAAGGAAAAAGACAACTTATAATATCAATAGGATGTACTGGAGGAAGACATAGATCTGTTGCAATTGCAAATGAGATATATAATGGTTTATTAAACAAGGAGTATAATATTTCTATAGAGCATAGAGATATAAAAGAGGATGTTCATCAAGGAGCAAAGAAACTATGAGTATAAAAGAATGGCTAAAGCCTGGAATTAAGGTGAAAAGATGGCTCTTCTTTGGAGTTTTCGGTATTTTACTAATAGCTTTTGGTTTCACGGAATTAGCTGTAAGAAGGGTTTATGATATTTATTATAAAATATTCTATGTATTTCTAAATATAACAGGGGTTTTAGTAATATATATTTCTGTGGTTGAAAGTATAAAATCAATAATTGCTTTAACTAATAAAGGCTACATTCATCTATCATTAGATAGTAGAAAAATGGAAAATTTAATATATGAAAAAAGATTGTTAGTAAAAGGACCTAAAATAGTAGTAGTAGGTGGAGGAACTGGACTATCTACAATGCTGAGGGGACTAAAATATTACACATCAAATATTACTGCTATAGTTACTGTTGCAGATGATGGTGGTGGTTCAGGTGACCTAAGAGAGGATTTAGGCATGTTACCACCAGGGGATATAAGAAACTGTATATTAGCATTAGCTGATACAGAACCATTAATGGAGGAACTACTGCAATATAGATTTACAGATGGAAGACTTAAAAATCAAAGCTTTGGTAACTTATTTCTAGCAGCTATGGATGGAGTAAGTGAAAATTTTGAAGATGCAGTTCAAAAAATGAGTTCAGTTCTTGCAGTTACAGGAAAAGTTTTACCTGTAACTTTAGAAGATATGAAGCTAATAGCTGAATTAGAAAATGGAAATGTAATAGAGGGTGAGTCCCAAATTCCAGAAGAAGCAATAAAACAAAATTCAAGAATAAAAAAATTAATGGTAGAACCTAAAAATGCTAAGCCTTTAGAAGATGCTATTAAATCTATAGAGGAAGCAGATGCAATAGTTCTTGGACCAGGAAGTCTTTATACAAGTATTATTCCTAATTTATTGGTTAAAGACATTTCAGAAAGTATTAGAAAAAGTGATGCTATTAAAATATATATTTCAAATATAATGACTCAGCCTGGAGAAACCCATGGATTTAAAGCGTCTGATCATATAAAAGTTTTAAAGAAATATGGTGGAAGAGGAATAGTTGATTATGTAATAGCTAATAGAGGAGATATTCCATCAGATATAAAGGAGAGATATTCAAAGGATAACTCTCAATTAGTTGAGTTAGATAATAGAGAGCTTAAGAAGCTAGGTGTAGAAGTTATAGAAGCCTCTTTAGCGAAAATAGAAAAGGGCTATGTTAAACATGATTCAGAATATCTTGCTGAAGTTCTTGTAGATACAATAATGGAGAAGAAGCTATTATACGATAGAAAGAGAATAATAGAATATATGTATGTTTCTCAAAAAATAAAGCAAAGAGAAAAAGAAAATAGAGCTAATAAAGATAATAATTAATATTAATGGACTAAAGGTTAATTCCCTTTCAGTCCATTTTTTATAATTAAATTAAACGAATATACAAGAGGCATAGAAAAAAATGATATTATTTGTTAGAATATGCTTATACAAAGAAAATATTGGGAGTAAAGGAAGAATTTTATGGATATATTAATGATATTTATTGAAATGATGATAGTACTACTACTTTATAATAGTATGTTTAATAAAGGAAAGACAGATAAACTTTTAGTTTATTCTTTAATAATTGCAATATGTAGTACATTGTTTTATATTTTCAATAATAATAATAATAATAATGTAATATTTGTTTATTTAACTCTATTAGTAGCAGAAATAATAGCTATAGCTTATGTAGATAAAAAGGATAATAATTTAGTTTTAGTAGAAATATTTATAAGTGTAGTTATTAGTTTTATAATACAAAGCATTGCAGTTGCAATAATATTTTTAATAACAGGAAAAACAAAAGAATATAGGAATGTACATTTTCTTTTATATGCATGTAGTATACTTTTAATATTAATATCGATGAGAAATATAGATAAATTGAAAAAAATTGATTTTGAAGATTATATTGAAGATAATCTTCTAATATCCAACACAATTTTAAATATTTTTATGTTTTTTGCGATATTAAAATTGATTTATGATAGTGGAAGTATAGGCAATAATATAATTATTCAAATTATATTAATTATATTTATTATTATTTTCTTTAATATAAGTTTTTATAAAAGTATACATAAGACAATAATAGAAAATAAGAATAAGGAAGTTAAGAATGCTTATAATCCTTTATTAGATGAAATAATTTCTAATATAAGATCAAATGAGCATGAATATAAGAATCATATAGGAATGCTATTTTCCATGATTCAGGTATCTAATAATATACCAGAGCTTAAGGAAAGAGCAAAAAGTTACATTGGTAAAATACAAGATACTAATGTTTCCAGTGATGTTTTAGATATTGAAAGCACAATAATAAAAGCTGTTTTATATAGTAAGTTAGTAGAATGTGACCAGCTAGGAATTAATTTGAATTATGAAATAAAAACTAACTTGGAAAACTCAAATCTTGATGATTCTGAAATAACTATTATACTTAGTAATTTGTTAAATAATGCTATTGAGGCTACTAAGAATAATAGTAAGAAGGATATAAAAGTAGATATAAGAAAATTAGAAAGATATAAAATAGAAGTTAAAAATAGTATTGATGAATTAAATATAGATCCAAGTAAAATTCAAAACTTTTTTGAAAAAGGTGTTTCAAGCAAGGGCGATGGAAGAGGCTATGGATTATATAATGTTAAGAAAATAGTAAAAAAATATAAAGGCTCAATATATGCTAGAATAGTTGAAGACTATTTGGTAATAGAAATATATGTATAGCTTATAATAAGCTATAATTTACATCTAAATTTTTATTGTTATTTATGGTATAATAACTTGATAAGAATAGTAAATAAGGAGAAATAGGCAATATGTCATTTTCATCAAAAGTCAAAGGAGAAATATGCAGATATTCAGAGTTAACTAAAGAGGAAGCGTTAGCTGAAATTTCAGCAATAATGAAGGTAAGTGGAACAATATCCTTTAGTGGATTGGGCTTATCATTTAGAATTACTACTGAAAATCCTGCATCTGCAAGGCATATATTTAGTCTGCTAAAAGAGCATTTTAATATACATTCAAAATTAATGGTTAAAAAGAGTAACTCTTTAAAGAAAAATAATATATATATGGTTCTAATAGAAGAGGATATGGGTGTTAGAGATCTTTTAAGGGATACAGGAATACTTACAGAGATAGAAGGAGTATTGACTCTAAATTATAGAATAGATAAAGAGATGGTTGGCTCAGAGGAGTTAAAAAGAGCATATGTAAGAGGTGCTTTTATTGGTGGAGGCAGCATAAGTAATCCAGAAAAAACCTATCATCTAGAGTTTGTAACTCATAGTGAAGAATATGCAAGAGACTTATGTGAATTAATCAATACATTTGGATTAAACTCAAAAGTAATACAAAGAAAAAATAGCTTTATAATATACTTAAAAGAAGGAGAACAAATTTCAAACCTATTAGGAATTATAGGAGCACATACTTCATTACTAGAATTAGAAAATATAAGAATAATGAAGGAAATGAGAAATAATGTTAATAGGCTTGTAAATTGCGAGACTGCAAACTTAAGTAAAACAGTTAATGCAGCTGTTAGACAAGTAGAAAGTATTAAGCTTATACAAAAAGAAATAGGTTTGCAAAGACTACCACAAAATTTAAGAGAAGTGGCAGAGCTTAGATTAAGCTATCCAGATGAGTCTCTAAAAGAGCTTGGAGAAATGTTAGATCCTCCAGTTGGAAAATCTGGAATTAATCATAGATTAAGAAAAATAGAAAAAATAGCAGAAGAAATAAGATCGGGAACGTACTAACTAATGCATAATGCATAATTAAGGAAGTAACTTGTACTAAATTACTAAAATATTTTTAAAAACTCAGCTTGCTGAGTTTTCACATAAATTATGCATTGTCCATTATGCATTGTTAATTAGAAGCTGACCAGCTCAGCTTCTTTAGGGGGTGTTTATTTGGAAAAGAAATTTACGCACTTGCATCTTCATACTGAATATAGTTTACTTGATGGTTCTGGAAAAGTAGAGAATCTAATAAGTAGGGCAAAAGAATTAGGAATGGATAGCATTGCTATAACTGATCATGGGGTTATGTATGGTTGTGTAGCCTTTTATAAGGAAGCTATAGAACAGGGAATTAAGCCTATACTTGGATGTGAAGTATATGTAGCTGCGAAATCTATGGATATAAAGTTAAATGATAAGGAAAATAGCACTCATCATCTAGTTTTATTGGTAAAAAATGAAGAGGGATATAAAAATCTTATGGAAATAGTATCAGAAGCTTCTATTAGAGGCTTTTACTATAAGCCAAGAGTTGACCATGAATTTTTAAGAGAACATAGTGAAGGACTTATAGCCCTAAGTGCATGTTTAGGTGGAGAAGTTCAGTCATGGCATCTTAAGGATAATTATGAAAAGGCTAAGGAAGTAGCGCTTTTATATAATGATATCTTTAAAGAGGGATTCTATTTAGAAATACAAAATCATGGTATGGATGAACAAAGGAAGGTTACAGAAGCTAATATTAAGTTATCTAAGGAAACAGGAATTCCATTAGTTGCAACTAATGACGTTCATTACATAAATCAAAAGGATTCAGCTTCTCATGATATTCTAATGTGTATACAAACTGGAAAAACATTAGATGATCCAAATAGAAGAAGATATCCATCAGATCAATTTTATTTAAAATCTCCAGAAGAGATGTGGGATATGTTTTCATATGTGCCAGAGGCACTAGAGAATACTACGAAGATAGCTGAAGAATGTAATTTTAATTATGAATTTCACGTATCAAAATTACCTAGATTCCCAGTTCCAAAAGGAATAGAGCCTTTTGATTATTTAAAGAATCTTTGTTATTCAGGATTAATTGAAAGATACGATATATTTGATGAATTCAAAAACAAACCACTAAATGTTGATGAATTTGTGGATTATTATAAAGAAAATGAAGAAGCTTGTGGATATATTGATAGATTAGAATACGAATTATCAGTAATTAAGCAAATGGGATATGTAGATTATTTCTTAATTACTTGGGATTTTATAAGGTTTTCTAATGAAAATGGTATACCAACTGGCCCAGGGCGTGGATCTGCAGCTGGTTCAATAGTAGCTTATACATTAGGAATTACTAAGATAGATCCAATAAAATATAGTTTGCTTTTTGAGAGATTTTTGAATCCTGAGAGAGTAAGTATGCCTGATATAGATTCTGATTTCTGCTATGAAAGAAGACAGGAAGTTATTGATTATGTTGTTGATAAATATGGAGTAAACAATGTATCTCAAATTATAACCTTTGGAACTATGGCACCTAGAGTTTGTATAAGAGACGTAGGAAGAGCTATGAATTATTCTTATGCAGAAGTAGATAGAATAGCAAAAATGATTCCTACTATGCTAGGGATCACAATAGATAAAGCTTTAGAAATAAATCCAGAGCTTAAAGCAGCATATAATAATGAAGAAAGAGTAAAGAACTTAATTGATATTAGTAAGGATTTAGAAGGAATACCTAGACATTCATCTACTCATGCAGCTGGTGTAGTAATAGCATCTAAACCACTAGTTGAATATGTACCCCTTCAAAAAAATGAAGAGTCTATAGTTGCACAATTTGATATGACAACATTAGAGGAACTTGGACTATTAAAGATGGATTTCCTTGGACTTAGAACCTTAACTGTTATGAATGATGCAGTTAAAATGATAAAGGAAAATCAAGTAATAGAAGTTAATTTAGATAAGATAGGCTTTGAAGATGAAGAAGTATATAAAATGCTAGGCGAGGGAAAGACAGCAGGTGTATTCCAATTAGAATCACCAGGAATGACTTCATTTATGAAGGAGTTGAAGCCAGACTGCTTAGAAGACATCATAGCGGGTATATCACTTTATAGACCAGGTCCTATGGCTGAAATTCCTAGATATATAGAATGTAAGCAAAATCCTGATAAAGTTAAATATGAAACCCCAGAGCTTGAAGATATACTTAATGTAACTTATGGAGTAATGGTGTATCAAGAACAAGTTATGGAAATTGTAAGAAAACTTGCTGGATATTCCATGGGAAGAAGTGACCTTGTTAGAAGAGCTATGTCTAAGAAAAAGCACAAGGTTATGGAAGAAGAGAGAAAAAACTTTATATTTGGTGTTGTAGATAAGGATGGGAATGTAGAAGTCCCAGGATGTAAGAGAAATGGGATTTCTGAAGAAGCTGCAAATAAGATTTTTGATCAAATGATGGACTTTGCATCATATGCTTTCAACAAGTCTCATGCAGCAGCATATGCAGTTATAGGATATCAAACAGCATATTTAATGAAGTATTATCCTGCTGAAACTATAGCTGCTATGCTTAATTCAGTTATGGGAACAAGTGAAAAGGTAGCCCATTATATTGCTTTTGCTGAAAGCTTAGGAATTCAAGTTCTACCACCTGATATAAATGAAAGTTACTCAAAGTTTACTGTTAAAGGTGATAAAATTAGATTTGGATTAGCAGCTATAAAAAACGTAGGCTTTAATGTAGTTGAAACAATAGTAGAATCCAGAAGTAAAAAAGGTTCCTTTGAATCTTTAATGGATTTTATTAATAAAATAGATTTATCATCAGTTAATAAGAGAGCTATTGAAAGCTTAATAAAAGCAGGTGCTTTAGATGGTTTTAACATATATAGATCAAAATTATTAGCTGTATATGAAAAGTTAATGGATGGAGTAGCTAGCGAGAAAAAGAGAAATATAGATGGGCAAATAAGTTTATTTGGTATAGAGGAAGAAGTAGAACTTCCAGAAATAAATTATCCAAATATAAAGGAGTTTGCGAAGAAAAATTTATTATCTATGGAAAAAGAAATGACAGGATTATATTTGTCAGGTCATCCTTTAGATGAATATGTAGATAGCCTTAAGGTACAGACATCTACTAATATTGAAAAAATAAATCAGTCATATGAGATAATAAAGGAAAACTTTAATCCTAATGACTTGCCAGAAGACATAATTCATGATGAAGAAAGAGTTATTCTTGGAGGGATAATAGCTGAGTATAATCAAAAAATAACTAGAAATAATACTATGATGGCATTTTTAAAATTAGAAGATTTAACTGGTATTATAGAAGTTATAGTTTTTCCAAAGACATTAGATAAGGTTAGGGAAAATCTAAAAGAAGATGCTTTAGTAGTTATTAAAGGAAGAATAAGCATTAAAGAAGATGAACTTCCAAAGTTAATATGCGAAACTATTGAGCCTTTAGAAAAAATAAATACATCAAAAGTATACTTAAGAACTAAAGATTTAAAAGAAGGAAAAGCCTTAATACAAGAGTTGAAAAAGATGCCTGATTATTATAAAGGTGATACTACTGTATATTTATTTACTGAAAATGATAGAAAAAGCTATAGAATGTCAAAGGATATATGGATAAATCTAGAGTCTGATGCAGTAATTTATTTTAAAGAAATAATA
>NZ_JABUTB010000139.1 GCF_021443865.1 Clostridium sp. | reverse complement strand
CTCTATCTCTGTCTCTATCTCTATCTCTCGTGAATGTTTGTCCGAATTTGTCCCAGAAGTGTCCGGACATTTGTCCACTTCTCCTAATAGCAATTTCTTTTCTTCCTTTATCCTATTTCGATAATCTCTTTTCCTATCAGCTTCTGAACTACTTTTACCAATAAGACTTTGAATATCTAGCATATATATTGCTCCATTGTCTAATACTTCAATTAAGCCTAATTCTCTAAATATACATAAAGCTTTATCTACAGTATCAACATTATGGTTAGTAATTGTTGCTATCATTTTAGGACTATAAGGAATATTTTCTTTAAACATTAACTTTCCATCTGTCTTTAAAGATTTAAGATAAAGTTTCATAAGTATATCTGAATATAAATACCCATTATCCATAGCCTGTAATATCTTCATATCTTCCGTTTCATAGAAGTTTTCTTTTATTTTTAAGTAATAGTATTTTTTATTATCTGCCATTCTATACCTCCTAAAAGGCTATTTTACTTTTCCTTTAGCATGAGCCTTATAAATATATCCATTATCCTTTAAGAACTTACTTAAGGCTTGTATTTGTTCAAATCCATGTTCCACATGAACATCTACGAAAAATAATTGTTCATCTTTCTTTATTTCATTAACATCTGGAGCCTTAGGCTTTAAATTAATTGGCAACCCTATTTCTTCCTTAGGAACTTCTCGTGGTTGCTCTGCCTTTCTAACTAGCTCTACTCTATCATTTATTTCTCTAACTATTCTTGCTATATCCCAGCCAAACTCTATATATTTTTCAAAATCCTTATATTCTAATGGAGTTTTGATTGTTTTATTTACTGCTTCTAAAGTAGTTTCTATAGTTGCTTTAAGCATTTCAGCCTTAGCTTTATCTGCATTTTGTTGTTGCTTTAATGCTGCTGCTCTTTGCTCTATATCTTCCAAAACACTCTTTTGACTTGCTGATAGGTTTAAATATTTATCTAGTACTATTAATTCATCTGCATATTTCTTTTCTAATCCTAGTGTTATAACTGTATTAGTTATTATTTCTTCTGCCTTTAATCGTTTTTCTTCCTTCTTCTTATTATCAAATTCGGATATACCTAATTTAATAGGTTTTTCAACTTCTTCTATAAGTGCTATAAGTTCCTTGCATTGTCCTTCAAAATCCTTTATAGGTCTTTCCATTTCCTTCTTAACATCTTTTCTATATCCATCTAACTTATTTCTAAGTCCAGCTAAATCTTTTTGAGTAGCCTTACAATCCTTTAGGCTTTCTTCTGTAACTACTAAGCCTTTATACTTTTCTGTATTGGTTATTAAGTTAGCCTTAACTTCATCAAAATTTATAGTTATAACTGGTAACTTTTTATTTACTTGTATATCCACTTCTCTTCCCCCTAAAATTCAAAGTTTGCTTGTTGATTATCTATTTGTTTCTTTTCTTCTTGTTGTTTTTTAGCTTTTTCTAATTCTAGTTTCTTCTTATCACTTTTCTTTTTCTCTAATAGCTTTAGTAATTCTGGATAATCTTTATTTTTAACATCTTCTATTTTAGAAACTCCTGCATATTTTAAGAAACTTGTTATTTCTGTTTCAGTTTCTTCTATAAGCTTCTTCATCACATTAAGATGTACTGTTCCTATTTTCTTATTTGCTTCTTCTTTATCAAGATCCACTTCACTTTTATTAACTATATCTGTTTCAGCTATTTCAAAAGCCATCATATAAAGGTATCTCCTTGAATAAGTTTGAGTTCCTCCTATTTGTTGCATTGTTGAAGCTCCTTTAATTGCTGCCATTTCTATAGGAGTTTCAAATACTATAGTGCTTTCTATATTATCAACATCAATAACTGTTAAAGTTGCTAATTCTCTTTCAAAATGGAATATAGTTGCTAATCCATTCTTACTACAAACCTCATTTACTCCTGGTAGAAAATCACCCAATTCAAAATATTCATAGTTGCTATAAGAGTTTTTACCACTCTTTTTTAAGCTTTTCTGTTGAAGCTCCACTCTACACTTTTGTAATTTTTGATATATATTAAACTTTACTGTTTCCTTTTCCATTTACTTATCCTCCTTACAGTTGAAAATTAATCTATCATCTTCTTTACAATACTGAATATTATCAATGTAATAATCTCTATTTTCTGCATCATAAATCATAAATCCATCTTTATTAAGTGTATTTATTATGGATATTAAAAGGTTTAATAATACTTCAAATGCTTTCATATACCCTCCTATAAATCTCTTGTAGTTTCTCCTGTTTTAATATCAAATAGTTGTCCATTGTCTATATCAGTTTCTAGTGGTATAATGTCATTGAATGTTTTGTTGTGCTCATAACTCTTACTTTGGTCGGTGGAGTAATGAGCTTTTTTATATTGTTCTGCTACAAGCCTTGTAACTGCATTAACATTTAATTGCTTGGTCATATCTTCTTTGACTTTTTCAACTTCCTTAGCTAATTCTAAAGCTTTATCTTTTTCAAGAAATTCCTGCATAAGCTTACCCAACTTTTCTTCCTCCTTTCTAGTCTTATAGCATTACTATTTAGAAGTAACAGTTTATTCATTTTCTTATACAACCTCCTTAAGCAATAATTGTTTCTCTATCATCTAGCCTTAATAACCTTAAGTTATAGCTACTCTTTTCTTTGCTCATAAGACCTTTCTTTCTTAGCTTACAAACTTTTTCAAATATAGTTTGTTCAGACCTCCCTAGAGCTAAAGACATTTCTTCTACTCCAGTAATGTGATACCAATTTACTAAATAATTAATTTCTTCCTCACTCCATCTTTGCCCTTGGTTAAAATGAAGTTCTGAATTGTATTTCATTCTTCCTTGATTGTCATACTCAATCATCTTCTCAAACTAACCTCCTTATTAGATTTAATGTGATAAAATGTGTAATGGTCATATGATGTTTCTACTGATAAAAAGTCTTTTGGATCTAATCCATACTCTCTTAAAAATTTCTTTTGACTTTCTTTAAGTTCTCTATAGTTCTCCATACATATACCTCCAAAGCTTGTCTATCTTCTTTCTAAAGTAACATTTATCTCCTTTTATAATGCTTATAATAGCCATTAGAATCATTGTTATTATTAAACCGACAAATACTTCATATGTTATCTTAAGTAAAGCTAAAAAGTATATTTTAGTTATATACATAAGCTTTCTCCTTATGTGCTTCATATATAATTTTCTGTTCTTCTGCTATCTCTTTATCTCTTTTAATACTTAACATCTTTGTAATTATGTCACTTGGTCCAAAATGCTTTACTGCTTCTTCTAACATTTCTTGAGTAGACACTTTTATTCCCCTCCTACATTCTTAATTGAGCATTACACCCAGCTATCATTAACTCTAAATCTCTGTTAGGTTTCCAATCTACAATTACTTTTCTAGCAAAATCAAAATCTTTTATTGCAGTATCTTTATAAGATGCAACTCCTACTATTCTTTTATAGTCCTTCCAACATTGTCTAAATGCTTTCTTACTAAGTTCTTTATAAGCTGGACTATCTTTTCCACCTAGTACTGCTAAAACTTTTTTATTAACTAGATCACAAAGTACTTTTTGATTTCCTGTTTCTATAGTCATTCTATTTTCTAAGTTAGTTAATCTGCTATCTAGTTCTTCTGTATAAGTGAATTGGAGCTTTAACATTTCCTTTGCTGATAATTCCTTGACTTGTACTTTTAATGAGATTTCCATTTTATTAAATGCTTCTATATATTTAAGTTTCCAAGCTAAAGCCTTAGTTCCTGTGAATCCCATTACTAAAAGTGAAAATCCATCTCTAGTAATTAGATATTCTTTATATTCTTTTCCAGTTCCAGCTTTATAACTACTTTCTATAAACATAGTCATAACGGATTTTTCCGTTTTGATTAACTCTTCAATTTTCTCTAATAC
>NZ_JABUTB010000138.1 GCF_021443865.1 Clostridium sp. | reverse complement strand
TCCTTGTAAAAAATTAACTTGCTCAAAAAATGATATGAAAATTGTTAGGATACAAATTGTTATTAATATAGAAATTATATTATATGTTTCCCTCTTAGATTTTATTAATCTACCAGAATTAATATAAAACATCCTCTATCTCCTCCAAATATGCATCTATTACTATTTGCCTATCAAATTCTTTCTCAACTTTCTTTCTCCCAGCCAATCCCATACGCTTTTTATCTTCGTAGCTAAGCGTTAAAAACTTCTCAATTTTTCTTACTAGTTCTCTACTATTTTGTGGCCCTACTATATATCCTGTAACTCCACAATCAAGTGTTTCTCTACATCCACTTCTATTTGTTGTTATTATAGGTCTACCAGATGCCGCACTTTCAAGAAGTACATTTGACATTCCTTCTGGATAATATGTCGGATGTATAGTGCAATGAGTTATAGCTAATATTTTTCTTATATCTCTTTGCATACCATGATATTCAATTATTCCTCTTGCTTGAAGTTCTTTTAACTTTTCTTCGTAATCTTCTTCACAGAACCCACAAACATGGAATCTAGTATTAGGATATTTATTTCTTATATATTCTGCTGCTTCAATATATTGATCTATACCCTTTTCTTTCATTATCCTAGATATAAAAGCAAATTCTATAGTATCTTCAGGTGGATAATCTAAAACATTGAAATGACTTAAATTAACTCCTGAACCAGGTAATAATTTATGCTTTTCTTTATATATATTTTTTTCAGCAAAGAAATTCATATTTTCAGTATTTTGAAAGAAAATGCAACTTATCTTTTTAAAAGCTATTTTATAAAGCATAACTGTAAATTTTTGCATTAATCCTTCATTCTCAACTGCTGTACCTAAGCCAGTTATATTAGCTATATATGGTGTTCTTGAAAATCTACAAGCTATTCCTCCATATATATTAGGTTTAATTGTATATGTTAAAACAACATCTGGTTTTATTTTCTTAATTATATTAAAGTAATATTTTATAAGTTTTAAGTCTTCTATTATATTAGTACCATGTCTTGAAATACTAACTTCTTCATATTTACACCCCATACTTACTAAGTCGTCTATTCTTTCTCCATATGGTGAAGATATATGTACTTCATATCCTTCTTCTAATAATCTTTCTACTAATTCTTTTCTGAAATTATATATAACCACATCATGATTAACTAATATTAAGACTTTTTTCATAACTTTGTCCCTTCTGTTGAGATAATTGATTCTTTAAAATTTCTTACTCTATAATTATCTACATACTTACTCATATCTTTTTCATAAACTAGACTTCCAAAAGCCTTATTAACAACTCCCGTAAAACTTCCCATTAGCTTCAATGCAGGGTTAAAAACTCTCGTTAATTTCATTGTTTTTCCATTAGCTTCAGCTATAGTTTTTACTAATTCAGAAGTATTTACATACTCCTCATTTTGAGGGAAAAATACTCCCTTTTCCTTATTTTCAATCATAAGCCTTATAAACTCACATAAATTATCTATATGTAGCATACTTCTCTCATTATCTACTTTAGGAAATATAGGTGTTTTCTTAGCTATCTTTGAAAGTAACTGATAATTCCCTTTAGAACCTTTACCATATATCATTGGTGGTCTTAAAATCACTATATTAAAGCTATCATCTTGCAATTCAAGTATTCCTTTTTCGGCTTGCAATTTACTTTCACCATAGAAATTACTTGGAGTTGGAATTGTATTCTTATCTATTATTCTTTTTTTATTTATATTGCTACTATCACCATAAACTATAATGCTACTCATAAAAATAAATTGTTTTACTCCATGAGCCTTTGCTTGTTTAGCTGTTTCAATAGTTAAATCTCTATTAACCTTATAATATAAATCCTCCATCTTAGGATCAGTAGATACATGAGCTATTCCTGCTACATGAAATACTACATCATATTCCTTAAAGGATTTTTCCTTCCAACTTCCATCTTTCATATCAACAGTATAAATCTTATATTCACTAGGCCACTGTTCTAACCATTTTTCAAAGCTTGTTCCAATATAACTATTGGCTCCAGTTATTAATATATTTTTCACTCTAGTGTCACCTCTCTTAAAGCATTTCTTTTAAGCACTAGCTTCTTCATTTCTCTTATTTGATTTCTTATGATTTGCCCCTTCAATTACTCCCTCTGCTTTTAATACCTTAAATACAGTTAAGAATAATATCTTAATATCTAAATAAATTGATTTGTTTTCTAAATAATATTTATCTAAATATGTTTTTTGATCATCATCATTATGATCTCGTCCATTAATTTGAGCCCATCCTGTTATACCTGGTAAAAGAGTATGAACTCCTGCCTCTGTTCTTAACTCTTTTAAATTATATTGGTTATATAAAGCTGGTCTTGGTCCCACGAAGGTCATATCACCCTTAATAATATTTATTAATTGTGGAAGTTCATCTAAGCTTGTCTTTCTTAAAACCTTTCCTACTGATGTTTGGTAGTTTTTTGAATCCTTTAATTTATCTGTTGCCACATTAGGTGTTCCCACCTTCATAGTTCTAAATTTATAGAATTTAAATAACTCATTATTCTTTCCAATTCTCTGCTGTTTAAAAAATACTGGCCCCTTAGAATTTAACTTTATACATATTGCTACTATTATAAATATTGGGGATAATACCACCAATAAAATCAAACTAATAAATATATCTAATATTCTTTGCATAATTTCAACCCCTCATAAATTTTATTTATACTACTGTTCCTGGATTAATAATTGTATTTTTTTCTACTGTTTTTCCTTGAGTAATACATGCACCTGCTTTTATAGTTGATAATTCTCCTATTTTTACCATGCTTCTTATTACAGCTCCTGATGATATATGAACTCCCTCTTCTATAATAGAATCATGATCTATAGTTGAATTAATATTTAAAATGCATCCTTTACCTATATGGGAATTTACATTTACTATTGATCCTGATAATACAACTGTTCCTGCCTCAATTTTGCTATACTTACTAACAGTTGCTCTAGGATGTATTATCTTTGGTACTATAAATCCTTCTTTTAAAAGTTCCTCTATTAGCTTTAATCTAGCTTTATTATTTCCAATAGCTACAAAGGCATATTTATATTTATCTTTGAATTTTTTATATTCATTCATTTTCCCAACAATAGGGAAGTTGTATATTCTATCTATTTCTTTATTGTCATCTAGAAAAGATATTTCCTCATATTTGTTTTCTAGTTCAGCTGCTTCAACAACAACTTTTCCATGTCCGCCAGCACCAATTATAAGTAAATTACTCATTATTATTCATCTCTTTTCTATATACTTTAAACAGTAATTGCAACCTCATTAATTTTTTTCTTGTAGGTTGGAACTATTTCTTCAATTTTAGAAATTAATTCATCAATATCATCTTTTTCTATGATTAACCTAAGGTCCTCTAAATTTTTCCTCAGAACAATTATGTCAGTAAAGGTTGGTTTACCTATAAATATTTTTTTATGATTCGTATTTATAAGGCCTTCCTCACTCATTAATAATTCTTCATAAAGCTTTTCTCCAGGTCTAAGTCCTGTTATTTCTATATTTATATCTTTGTTTGGCTCATAACCTGAAAGTTTTATTAAATCATAGGCTAAATCATATATTTTTACTGGTTCTCCCATATCTAAGACAAATATTTCTCCTCCATTGGCAAAGGCTCCTGCTTGAAGCACTAATTGTGATGCCTCTGGTATAGTCATGAAATATCTAATTATATTTCTATCTGTAACTGTTACTGGTCCTCCCCTTAAAATTTGCTTTTTAAATAAAGGAATTACTGAACCATTACTACCTAATACGTTTCCAAACCTTACTGCTACAAATTTAGTCTTGCTTATTCTGTCATAGGATTGTATTATCATTTCGCAGATTCTCTTAGTTGCTCCCATTACATTAGTAGG
>NZ_JABUTB010000137.1 GCF_021443865.1 Clostridium sp. | reverse complement strand
TATTATTATTTATCCTTAATTTAGGATTATCTTTTATATGTTTATTTAATTTATTTTGTAATTTTCTAACATTATTTGCTGCTTTTATTTTATTTTCTTCATCAACTAATCCTGCTTCAATCCTTTTCCATTTTCTTATATCTCTTTCATATGCTCTCTGCTTTTGTTCTGCTTCATAAGTCTTAATAGCTTCCTTACCATCTTGTACCTTAGGAAGTGTTGTTATTCCTTCAAAATAAGTTATTAATGCATGCCTACAGTTAGGATGTAATAATCCCTTATCTATTGCTTCACTTAATAACTTATACTTATCTTTATACTTCTCAATATATTCATTACTAGGATGGCTAAATATATCATCTATAACTATCTTTCCTTGCCATGGTTCACACATCTTACAAGTATTGGCATGAGCTGAAACAACTACTAAATGTATTCCATATTCATCACGCTTTTTACCTTCTCCTAGTAGCATTGCTCTATGATTAGCTGTTCTAAGTGCCATTTCTGCATATGAAGATATATTTACTTTAGCACCATTTTTATATTCTATAGAGTTAATACCTTTATCTAAGAAGTCCTTAGTTGACATATCTATAGCTTGATTTAGTGTCTTAGCACCATTCTGTAAGTACATATGAGTTTTAAATATAGTTTGTCTATATACATCATCCATTTTTCTAAGAACTGAATATTGAGCTTTATTTAAATCATTATTAACTGTAGATATTAAAGCTTCTAATTTCTTTTCATTAACTCCAAAGAAATTCTTTTCTTGTGGTATTGCTCCTGGACTCCCTAATTCTTTAGCCATATACCCTTTTAAAGTAGACGTATCAATATCATCTGGAAACTCTATTGATTGGTGTTCTCTTTTTCTCCATTTAAGCACTTGATTAATCTTATTAAATAGCTTTTCTACTTTGCCTTCTCCTTTAGAAAAGTTTCCCCTTAATTCTCTATTTATAGCATCTTGAATAGGCTTATTATATTTAGATACAATTTTTCTATTCCTTGCTCTATACTGCTCCATAGCTCTTAGTTTAGATAATTGCCATTGTTCCCATTCAAAACCTTCCTTTTTTTGCTCGTTTTGATGAAAATAAAAAGCCCTACGCATAGAAGATATAAGGTCCAGTTCCATCTGTTCAAATATCTTTCTAATATCATAAGACTTTTCTCTTTCTTTAGCTGCAGTATCCTTAATATACTTTTTTGTTATATTCTTAAGTATATCTCCTATCTTACTAGACTTATTCTTCTTCGCCATCTAAATCCACATCCTCTGGATCATCTAAATTATTATAATCTTCATCATCTACTGTTTTAGGTTCTTCTGTTTCAACCATTCCGTTTTGTTCTTTTATTCTTTGTACTTCAATAGCCTTTTCTTCATCTGTCATTGTATCTCCATAAAGTTCATCAACTACTTTTTCAATCGACATTATTCCATAAGATTTGGCTTTTCCTACTATCTCTACTACTGTATCAAAGCTAGGTGATGCATATTCTCCAAAGGCTATTGATACCTCATATTCTCCTGGAGTTTTATTATTAAGAACATCATTAGTTTTTAGCATAATTTCAACTAAGTGAGGAATGACTTCTGTTAATACATCAACCATCTTATTTCTTGTATATAAAGTAGTCTTTTCTTTCTCCCTTTGTGCTTCTGCATTATCTGTTTTCTTAAGGTCTATTCCTAATGTAGATGGACTTATAATACCTTGTAAGCACATATCTATAGCATTAGCATAACTCTCTATATAAGCTAAGTAATTAATATCTGCTTGTTTCATATCTATTTGATTATTTGCATTTTCTGCAAGGCTTGTACCTACAGCAATAAACTTATTATCAAAAGGATTAGGTTTTAATAAATCTCCTGTATTTGGGTTTCTAGGTATTAAGTCCTCTGGAATATACTTTTGTACTCTTCCATCCCTTATAGCATCTATCCATTGACTTATAACTTCATCTAATGCATCAAAGGCATCTGATTTATTATCTAATAAACTCTTTCCTCTACCTTCAAATTTAACACTTTTAAAAAACATCAAAGGTAAGGCCATTATAAAATCGTCATTGAATGTTACATCAATTAAATTAGATGTTTCTTCTATAACTGACAAGGGTACTTCATTTTCTCTTTCATCATAAAGCTTATATCTTACATATCCTTTCCCATATATCTCTACCAACTTATATCTTTTATAGTTTGATTTATTATAATAAGTTATGAATTTAATTTCTTTTAATCTTCCCCTATTGGTTTCACATTCAACCATAGATCCATCAAAGAACTCTAGTATAGGATACTTACTAACTTCCTTATCTATTGATAATTTAAAAGCTCCATCTCCACTTATTAGAACTTTAGAAATAACATCACCTATCATTTCATCAAACTTATTATCTTTCCTAATTTCTTCCCATATAGTATTGCTTTCTTTATCTTCTAATTCAATGTTATCTATATCTGCAACTATAATATCACTAAGCCTATCAACTATCATAGCTGGTAATCCACTATGTATCTTTCTAATACTCAAATTTTCACTCGGTACTGCTGACCAAAATCTAGCTTTATTTACTGGATCACTACTTATATTCTTAAAGAATTGTTCAAGTTCATAAGCTTCCCCTCTATACCAAAGTTTATTTCTTATTAGATTAGTTTCATAGGTATATGCTTCTTGTATATTAATACTACTTTGTGATGCAGGCTGAACATTTAAATATTTAATTGCTGCTTTTGTTAACATACTTTTAAATCCTCCTATTAGTCCCATATCTATTCTCCTTTATAATTTCCTATCTTTGTTCTAAATGGTATCCATGCATACTGACTAGAGTTAATTGTATGGTCATTACTATCTTCTGGCTCATATTTATCTTCTTTCCAACTATAGCTCTCTAACTCTCTAATATGCTCTGCACAAGTATTTAAAACTTCATAGTATATTTTATTTTCTACATTAATCCAGCCTAATGCTAAGTGTATTCTGTCTATTATAGTTATCTTCTTATAGGCATTTAAGAAATTATATACACATGGGTTAGTTCTTTTAAATTTCTTAAGCTCTGTTATAGTTGCCTGGTCTGCTGAATCAATAAATACATCTCTTGCAAGGCCCCATTCTTTTCTATTTCTTTCTAAGAAATTAAAAAACCTAGGAGCTATGTCACTAGGTGCTAATGGTACTTCTAAATTTTTATTATTATATACTTCCTCATTAAGTATTACTAATTTACCCTTATCAGTTATCCCTATAAAAGTCATTGCTAGTGTATCTGGACTGCTTTCTGAATAAGCTGTATCAAGCCCAGCACTAAATTGAATAAATTTATATTTTTTAGCCTTTTCTCTAGTAATTACATTATTCTTTCTTTCAAAGTTAGAAAATATTAATCCTGTTGCTCTTCCTCTAAGTCCTAATATCTTATTCTTATAAAGCTTAGTACCTTTTGGAGCACTTAATTTCTTCTTCTCTATATCTTCTTCACTTAAAGAAGCATTATCATAAAAACTAAAAAACCAGTAAGTCCAACTAGGCTTCTCTTCTGAATTAAGTTGCTCTAATATTTCTACTGGTACATCCTTTTTATATTTTTCTAATGGTCTACTACAATTTATGAACTCACTATATATAGATAAGTTAGGATCATCTGGGTTAAGTGTACCCATTAAATAATCATTTCTAGTGGATATTTCTCTTACAAATTCAATACTTGCTGTGTTAATTTCATCTATAAGTACACATCCAAATTGAGAACCTAAAGCCATTTTCCACTTATCTACATTATCATAACCTAGAATATAAATAACCTTTTCTCCACTAGGTGTATTATACCTTATGTGAGGTATTTTATTATCTTTATCTCCATTTCCATTGTATCTAACTAAATCTCCAAATACATCTATAATTCCATATTCCTTTTGGATTATGTTCTTTTCTGCTACACCAGTTGTCTTAGCTGCTATAACA
>NZ_JABUTB010000136.1 GCF_021443865.1 Clostridium sp. | reverse complement strand
TCATAGGATTGTATTATCATTTCGCAGATTCTCTTAGTTGCTCCCATTACATTAGTAGGATTAACTGCTTTATCTGTAGAAATTAATACAAATCTTTCACAGTTATATTTATCTGCACACTCAACTACATTGAAAGTTCCAAAAACATTATTCTTTATTGCTTCCATTGGACTATCTTCCATAAGTGGAACATGTTTATGTGCTGCTGCATGAAAAACTATATTTGGATTGTAGTTGTTAAAAACTTGTTCTAATCTTTTTTTATCTCTAACTGAACCTATTAAAACTAATAAATCCAAATTAGGGTATTTATACCTAAGTTCATTTTGTATATCATAGGCATTGTTTTCGTATATATCAAAAATTATTAATTTATTTGGATTGAATTTTGAAATTTGTCTACAAAGCTCTGATCCAATAGAGCCTCCTCCACCTGTAACTAATACTGTTTTATTTTTTATATAACGGGAAATCCCTTTCATTTCTAGCTCAATAGGATCTCTTCCTAATAAATCTTCAATATCAACATCTTTAATTTGACTTAAAGATACTTTTCCATCTATAACTGAATAAATACTTGGTATCATTTGAACCTTGCAATCTGTCTTTTTACATATATCAAGTATTTCCTTTTTATCATCTTCATTCATAGAAGGTGCTGCAAATATAATGTTTTCTATTTCTTTTTCCTTGCATACCTTAACTATGTCTTTTCTAGTGCCCTCTACTTTTATACCTAAAATGGTTTTACCAACCTTGTATTTGTTATCATCAATTAATGCTATTGGAATATACTCACTACTTCTGTTATTTTTCATTTCCTTAATTACTAAAATTGATGCTTCTCCAGCCCCTATAATTAATGTCCTTTTTAAATTATTTGCATTAGATTTAATATCTAAAATACTTGTAAACCTACTATATATCCTAAATGAAACTCTAAAACCAACTATTGATAAGGTTACAAATATTCCTGACAATATACTTACTGCATAGGAAAAATCAGTTTTTAATAAACTTGCAGTTATACTGGCTAATATATTTCCTGTAATACAAGCACCTATAACCAAGATAAATTCATCTACACTGGCATAATTCCATATGCTTTCATATAATTTAAAGAAGTAAAAACTTATTAAATATATAGCTGTAAAAATTATAGCTATTTTCCCATAATCCTTTACTAATTCTTTAAATATTCCATACTCATATCTAAAATAAATAGCTATTATATAAGATAGATTTATAAATATTCCATCTATAAAAGCCAAAAAATATTTTCTATACTTACCTAATTCCTTCATTTATTCACCCACTTTTCTCGAAAGAATTTTATCTTTTAAATATTCCTAACAACCCTTTTTTCTCCTTTATTAAGTTCCCCTCAAATTTAATTTCTTTATTATTTAGAAGGTCTTCAGCTGATTCTCTTAAATAGTAAAAATACTTTTTATTCATAGTCTTTAAAATCTTAATTCCTTCTTCCATATTGGGATTTCTCTTTTCATCCCTATGGGCATCAGAACCAAAAAAGCTATAAATTTTATTCTTCAAGAAAAGCTCTGCTGTTTTCTTAACTTCTTTTCCAAAATCTCCAGTTATACTTCCTATATTTAATTGAAATAAAAAACCTTCCTTAACAAACTCGTTTATTAAAGAAGGATTTTTTATAAACTTAATATATCTTTCTGGATGTGCAATAACAGGCACAATTCCTTTAATCTGTAGCTCATATAAAATCTCAGTAACTTCTTTAATAGAAAAGCTCTTCATATTAAACTCAATTAGCATATATCTAGAATCATTAATTGTGCCAATAAGCTTATCTTCAAAGTTTTCTAAGATTTTTTCATTAAAATAAACTTCTTGTCCACAATAAATCTCTAGGTCTAAATCAAGCTCTTTAACTAAAAGCTCTATATCCTTCCTTCTTTCCTTTACTTTAATATTAGGTACTTCATAATATCCAGGCATGTAATGTGGTGTCAGCACTAATTTCTTAGTGCCACCCTCTACTGCCTGCTTTAACATATTTATTGTCATCTCCCTAGATTTAGAGCCATCATCTATGGCCCAAATTAAGTGAGAATGCAGATCTATCATAGCACCACCCCATTCTTTATTTTTTTCTATATAATTTACACATTTTTATCGTAAAATATCTATTAATTATGCACTTTAAATAATGCATAATGCATAATTGATAATGCACAATTGCGGATATAATTCAGACAAGCTGAATTATGAAAACTGTAAACTCCTGTGGAGTTTATTCCTCCACTATTCACTATTATCTCTTAAACTATTCACTATTTATCATTTTTTCATTTTTTCATTTCGATTTTGCCAATGCAAAAGAGAAGCTTCATTCTTTAATTATTTCTAAATTCCGACCTTGGAGGAATTTACACCTTAATTTTGCATTACGCATTACGCATTATGCATTATCTAACTTCCTTCATTTCCAAAAACTCCTGTGGAGTTTTCACATTAATTATGCATTGTGCATTATGCATTATGCATTAACTTTACTTTTCTCCGTAATAGTAGTAGTATTTGTTTCTGCTTACGTCAATTCCATTTAAAACTGTTCCTATAATATTTGCATTTACCTTCTTTAAAAGATTAATAGCATTTTCAACTGAATCTTTTTTAGTTCTTTCAGCCTTAACTACTAGTATAGTTCCATCTGACTTAGTGGATAAGATTTGTGAATCTGTAACCGCTTGTACTGGTGGAGTATCTAAAATTATATAATCAAAACTATCCTTTAATGATTCTAGTAATTTTTCCATAGTTTTTGATGAAAGCATTTCAGATGGATTTGGAGGTATTTTCCCTGATGTTAATAAAACTAAATTTTTATTATACCTATGAGCTGCTGTGGCTAAATCTGTCTTACCTATAATTACATCTGATAAACCAACTAGATTGGAAACCTTGAACTTTTTATGTAAGCTTGGCTTTCTTAAATCACAATCTATTAAAACAACTTTTTTATCTCCTTGAGCCATACATAAAGCTAAGTTTCCTGCTGTAGTAGACTTACCTTCTCCTGGCTCTGAACTAGTTACAACTATTATTCTATATTCCTTATCAAAAGAGGAATATTGTATATTTGTTCTTAATGTTCTATAGCTTTCTGCCGCTATAGATTTAGGTTCCTTTTCAACTATAAACATAACTTTCCTCTAAGACTCCTTTACTGTAGGTATTGATCCAATTACAGGAATTTCGAATTCTCTCTCTAATTGATCTTTATTTTTAAATGTATTATCTAAGAATTCTAATAAAAATGCTAATCCAACTCCAACCATTAATCCTAATAAAAAGGCTATTGCAATATTCATCTTTTTATTTGGACTTACTGGATTTTGCGGTAGCTCTACTGCTTCTATAACTTGTATATTCCCATTAGGAACTAATTCCTTAGAGGTTTTTATAAATTCATCAGAAACCTCTTCTATTACAGTTTTAGCTTCTTGAGGATTCTTACTCTTATATTTAACTTGTAATATTTGAGTATCTGATACTGTTACTACTGTTAAATTGCTTAAAACTTCACTAGGTTTTAAGTCAAGACTTGTACCACTTAAACTCCTAGAAACTAAATCTTTAGTTTTAATTGCTTCAGAATATGTTTTCATAAGTTTTTGATACATAAGTACGTCGTTTTGATTATAACCTTGACTATCACTTTCGTCCTTACCAATAAAAACCTTTGTACTTGCTTCATATTCAGGTTTAATTACAAAAAAACTTAAAGCTGCTGATAATATTGTTGCTATTAATGTAATTGAAAGTATCATCAGCCATCTTTTTTTAAGAGCTTCAAATAACTCATCTAACCTTATCACTTGCTCTTCCAACTTTTTTCCTCCTATCAAAATACTAATAATATCAAATAAGCCTTAGTTAAAACATTAAATAAATATCTTTATGTTTTATAGATTTATTATGAACATTTTATTCTATAATAATTACTATTGCTTTTAATTATATAAAACATTATAACACAATATTTTCATATTTTTTTAAAA
>NZ_JABUTB010000135.1 GCF_021443865.1 Clostridium sp. | reverse complement strand
TGCGGATAAAAAATTATATGCTTTAAGAGATGTTACTGCAACTGTAGATAATATGTCTTTAATAGCTTCAAGCATTATGAGCAAGAAAATAGCATCAGGTGCTGATGCCATAGTTTTAGATGTGAAGGTTGGAGATGGAGCATTTATGAAAACTCCTGAAGATGCCAAAGCTCTTGCAAGAGAAATGGTGGACATTGGAACATCAGTTGGTAGAAAAACTATAGGGGTTATATCTGATATGGATCAACCTTTAGGATATGCTATTGGAAATGCTCTAGAGGTAAAGGAAGCAATTGAATTATTAAAAGGAAATGGACCAAAGGATTTATTAGAATTAACATTAACTTTAGGAAGTTATATGCTTATTTGTGGTAATAAAGCAAAGACTTTTGAAGAAGGTAAGGCTTTATTATTAGAAAATATAAATAATGGAAAAGGAATAGAAAAATTAAAAGAATTCATAAAGGCTCAAGGGGGAGACCCATCCATTGTTGATGACACTGAAAAATTACCAAAAGCTAAATATATTGAAGAAGTAAGAGCTAATAATAGTGGAGTAATAACAAAAATTAATGCTGAAGCATTTGGATTAATTGCTATGGAATTAGGGGCTGGTAGAGAAACAAAAGAAAGTGAAATAGATCTTTCTGTTGGAATAGTTCTAAATAAAAAAAGAGAAGATACAGTTAAAGAAGGAGATATATTAGCCTATATTCATAGTAATGATAAAAATAATATAGAAAAGACTAGGAATAATATTTTAAATAATATAGTAATAAGTGAAAAAAGTACAGAAAACCTACCTTTAATATATGGAATAGTAGAATAATAGGAATTTAAAAATATGATAAGAAGATTTATTCTTTTTATCATATTTTTATTTTTATTGGTAATAATAAGCTTGAAAGGAGGAAATAAAATGTATAAAAACAAATTGAAAAAAATTATTGTACTTTCTTTAAGCTTATTTATTTTAAATAGTATACCAGTTAATGCCTTAGTTAAATCAGGTGGAGATGAAATTGAAACATATGAGGAATGGGATACTCAAACCTTTAGTGAAGAAGGTATAAATGTAGATGCAAAATCTGCATTATTAATTGAGCCTATTTCTGGCAAAATATTGTATGAAAAAAATCCAGATGAAAAATTTGCACCAGCATCAGTAACAAAAATAATGACAATGTTATTGACTATGGAAGCAATAGATAGTGGTAAAATTTCTTTAAGTGATAAGGTAACCTGTAGCGAAAATGCTAAAAAAATGGGGGGAAGCACTATGCTTCTAGACACTGGAGAAATAAGAACTGTTGAAGAATTATTAAAGGGTGTCGCTATTGCATCTGGTAATGATGCTGCAGTTGCTTTAGCAGAATATTTAGCAGGAACAGAAGATGCTTTTGTAGAATTAATGAACAAAAGAGCCGAAGAGCTTGGTATGAAAAATACTACTTTTAAAAACTGCAATGGATTACCAAAGGAGGGACACTTATCTACTGCAAGAGATATTTCCCTTATGTCATTAGAGCTTCTTAAACATCCAACAATATTAAAATATACAGGAACTTATATGGAAACAATTTCAGAAGGAAGACTATCTCCAATAGAATTAGTTAACCATAATAAGTTAGTAAGATTTTTTGAAGGATGTGATGGATTAAAAACTGGATACACTTCAGAAGCTAAGTATTGTATTTCTACTACTGCAACAAGAAATGGTGTTAGAATGCTTTCAGTAATTATGGGGGCACCAACCTATAAAATAAGGAATAGAGATGCTGGAATGCTTTTAAATTATGGCTTCTCTAAATTTGAAGGTAAAAAAATATTAGTAAAGGATGAAGATGTTGAAAATATATATTTAAGCAAAAATACAGATAAATTCTTTATTGCAAAATCTAAAGATGATTTAATTGCTATTATTGAAAAAGGTGATAAAAATGAAATAACCAAAAAGATAGTAATGGATAATCTGAAAAAAGAATATAAAGAAGGCGAAATAGTAGGAAAATGTGAAGCATACTCTGGAGAAAATAAAATCGGAGA
Source organism: Clostridium sp. (assembly GCF_021443865.1). Taxonomy (GTDB): domain Bacteria; phylum Bacillota; class Clostridia; order Clostridiales; family Clostridiaceae; genus Clostridium. Next base: position 2,006 of record NZ_JABUTB010000135.1, on the reverse strand, counting down.
AGTAGATTTATATTCTGATAGAGATGTTAAACTAGGTGGTATATTTGAAAACTTCAAATTTAATATGAAAAATATGTTTAGAAAAGGTATATAAAAGGATTCTTTAGGGAATCCTTTTTTCTTGGTTTAAAAAGGTTGTTCTTTATAAATAAACTTGATATTATATTCTAAGGAAATACATTATTAAAGGCGGATGAATAATATGGAAATGCCAAAAATTAAAGTAGCAAATTTTGAAGGACCCTTTGATTTGTTGCTACATTTAATTAAAAAAAATGAAATGGACATATATAATATTGAGATATATAAGATAACAAATCAATATTTAAGATATTTAGATGATATGAAGACTATGGATCTTGATATAACATCAGAATTTATAGTGGTAGCGGCAACATTGATTGAAATTAAATCTAAAAAACTTTTACCGGTTATAAAAAATGAAGAAGAAAATGAAGAGGATATAGAAAAAAATCTTATGAATAGGCTTATAGAATATAAAAAAATAAAAGGAGCAGCCTTATTCTTAAGAGATAAATTTGTTAGTTCAGGAGAGATATATACTAAAAAGCCTGAAATTATAAAAGAAGTAAATATTACAAATAAAGATGAAGATATCTTTAAAAATATAACTTTACTAGATTTATATAATATGTATAATAATTTAATTGAAAATTATCTTAAGAAGCAAAATAAAGAAAATGTAATTCAAAGAAAAATATATGTTGATAAATATAAAATTGAAGATAAAATGAAGGATTTAATGATAAAATTTAATAACAATAAGATAGTAAAGTTTAGAGAACTTATAAAAGAAAGTGAATGCAAACTAGAAGCAGTTGTAACCTTCTTAGCATTATTGGAGTTAATAAAGATTAGGATGGTTAAAGTATACCAAGACAACAATTTTGAAGACATCTTAATGGAAAGGAGAATAGGAAATGAGTAATATAGAAGCAGCACAATACGAGTTTGAAGAAATCTCATCAAAGCCTATGTTGAAATCTTCAATTGAATCACTTTTATTTGTTAGTGGTGAGCCCTTAACAATAAGGGATTTATGTAACACATTAGAGGTTTCACCTAAGGTAATTAAAGGAATATTAGATGAAATGCAAAATGAATATGAAGAAGAAAAAAGAGGAATTAAATTAATTTCTATAAATGGAGAATTCCAATTAGTAACTAAGGCTGAAAATAGTGATCATATACAAAAGCTATTAAGAAAAAATAAGAGACAATCCTTATCTCAAGCCTCCTTAGAAAGTTTAGCTATAATAGCATATAAGCAACCAATAACAAGAATTGATATAGATGAAATAAGAGGGGTTAAATCTGAAAGTGCATTACATAGACTTTTAGAAAAAGATTTAATTAAAGAAGTTGGTAGATTAGAAGTTCCAGGAAGACCAATTATATTTGGAACAACTGATGAATTTTTAAGACAATTTGGATTAAAGGAATTAAATGAATTACCTTCATTAGATTTATATGAAAATAAAGATGATGAAATTATAGAAAATATGAGTGAAATTATAAAAGAGATATAAGATATATTTTATATTCCTAAAATATATCTTATATATATCTTATATATATTAATACAAGTTATTTGAAGAAGAATCACAATTATCTATAGGGGGTTCTTCTTCACTTTTATTTTTATTACACTTATCTTCGGTAAAAAAGCCTTTTATAGTATCTACAATTTGAGGTATAGAATCTATAACTCTATCATATGTATTATTTTGTTCTACAGGTAATATTCTTACAACATCTTTTCTTAAAACTAAAAATGCTACTGGTTTAACGGTGATTCCAGCACCAGAGCCACCACCAAATGGATGACTTGACATATTATCTCCAGGACCAATACATACATTTCCAAATTCACTTCCACCAGAAACAAATCCAAAAGTTACTTTTGATATTGGAATTATATAGCTTCCATCTTTTGTTTCTACTGCATCACCAATTACAGTATTAACATCTATCATATCACGTAG
>NZ_JABUTB010000134.1:3581-7815 GCF_021443865.1 Clostridium sp. | reverse complement strand
TTATATGAAAATAGCAGTAAGGGGAGGACATAACTTTCAATCTACTGGAGCAAGTGCTTTAATAGATGAAACAATAGAAGATAGAAAAGTAAAAGATAGCATTATTAAATATTTAAGCCTTCTAGGGCATGAAGTATTAGATGTTACTCCAGGTAATATGGATACTGATAATGATTTAGTGTTTGGAGTTTCTAAGGCTAATAATTGGGGAGCAGATTTATTTATTTCAGATCACTTTAATAAAGCTTTTAATTCTTATGATGGAGCATTAGGTACAGAAGTGTGGGTTTACTCTAAAGGAGATAATATAACATCAGATGAAGAAGTTGGAACTAGAATAGTTAATGCTATAGCTGAATTAGGTTTTAAGAATAGAGGAGTAAAAGAAAGCAAAGAGTTATATGAATTAAAAGCTACTAAAATGGCTTCTATAATTGTAGAAACTTGCTTCGTTGAAGCTACAGAAGATGTAGCATTATATAGGAAGTTAGGTCCAGATAAAATAGGACAAGTTATAGCAGAAGCTATTAGTAATAAAAAGATAAATAATGTAGTAGAGGAGAGAAAATACGATATGAAAAATTTAGTTGTGTATGGAAATATAGTAGACAAAAGAGCAGCAGAGTATTTAGCTGATTATTTAAATTGTCCTTGCTTTGATGGAAATATGAAGTTTGATTATTCTAAAATAGAAAATGTATATTGTGTAGGTGGAGAGCCTTCTGTAAAATGGACAGGATACGCAAAGAAAATAATAGCAGGATCTAATAGATATGAAACAGTAAAAGAAGTATTAAAGTATATAGGAAAGTTATAATTTTAAGGCTAGTAGGTAGGAGAAATCTTACTTACTAGCCTTTTTTAGTTGTATATGGACAAAGTTACCAATAATGTGTAAAATAAAAGAGTAAAAAAGAAAAAGAACTCGTATTCTGACTACCAATCTATACGAGTTCAAAACAATAATATATTTCATTTAATATACTTCTATTATAGCATATGTTTGATGAAATATAAAGATAATAGGAGGAATTAAATTGAATATACTAAATATAGCAGATGTTGATAATAAAAGGAATTTTTGGCTTGTAAGAACTAAAAAAGGGTTCTTTTATAATGAGTATATTTCAAAAGCATTTATAGCATTAGGTTGGAATACAATTGATACAAATATTTTGAAAAGAACAAAAACTAAAGATGATGAAAAAAAGTTAAAAAGTGATATTTTAGAAAAATATAAAACAAAACAGGCTGGACAAATATATAATAAATGTAGAAGATTTGTAGAAGAAATTAAAGATGGTGATATAGTAATGATTCCTAGTGCTAATAATGAAAAAATAACTTTTGCAGAAGTAGGAAAGTACTATGAAGAAGAAAATATGGATTATTTTAAAGAAATTGAAGTAATAAATAGAATTGATTCAGGAATTGATTATGGAACACAAGTACTATGTCCATATAAAAAAAGAAGAGAAATTAAAGTTATAAAAACTATTGAGGGTGAAAGGCTAAATCCAAACTTATATAGAGTGTTAGCATCTTATCATGGTCTAAGTAAAATTAATGATTATTCAGATTTTATATTAAGAAGTATTTTTATATTATATGTATGGAATAATAAATTAAATTTAGTAATACCAATTGAAACCAAAAAAGACATAGACACGTTAATATTATCTGAGTTTATATATGGAGTATCTAAAGTGTTAAAAATTGAAGATAATAGCCTTAAAATAACAGGTAAGGTAGATTTGAACTCTCCTGGAGATTTTCAGTTCATAATAGATAATGCTGTAGAGTTTTTAACATCCCCAGCGCTATTAGGATCGTTAGCTAGTATTGTTGCAACTATATGCAGTGGTAAATATGGTCCAGAGGTACTTAAATCAATCCTTAACTTTATTAATGATTGGAGAAAAACTACATCTCAATTAAAGAATGAAGTGCAAGAAAGAGAATTGAAAAAAATTGCCATTGAAAAAGAAAGATTAGAATTAGAAAAACAAAAATTAGAGCTATATAATAGTATAGCCTTAAGTAGTAATAATTTAGAAGTAAATACAGATATTATAGAGAATGTGATAAATATTTCAGATTATACTAATCAAAAATCGAATAAGTAATAGGGGTGTAGTATTTTTTCACTAATATAAAACTAATTGAAGCATTAATAAGTAGTAATAATGCATTAATATTTGAATAATATGTTAAATATAATGTATTAAAAAAAGTGTTAATAAGAAGCCTACAAACAATTAAACATAATGATAAAGTTAATAAATAATTAAGAAAATAGCATAATATTACATAAGCTTTCTTCAACTACAACACCTCCTTTTAATATAATTATATAATTTTTACAAAAATATGCAATAATAATATTGTAATTATTAATAATAATATAAAAAAGCACTTATAATAATCTAGGTGTTTTTTATTTAAATGTATCTATCATATATTATATGTCTATCATATAGTTGAGGTGATATTATGGAAAAATCATGGTATTCAGTTGAAGAAGCATCGGCATTGCTAGGAGTTAGTAAGCAAACTGTTAGGGAGAAATTATTAACAAAAGAAATAAAAGGAAATAAGGTTGGTAGAGAGTGGAGAATCTTGAAGTCAAGTATAAATAATCTGTTAGGAATAGATAATAAAGAAGATGAAAGAGATATTTATATTAAAGAATTAGAAGAAAAAATAAAATACTTAACACTACAAATTGAAACATTTAAAGATGTAGCAAAGGCTTTGGTTAAAGTAATTAAATAATATAATACTTAAAATTAGATGTGTAATACTTAGGGAAAATTTTCTTAAGTATTTTTGTTTTAGAAGAATATTTTAGTCACCATTTTAATACATATATAACATATGGAAGGTGGTGAGGAAATGCAAAGATTAAGAATAACAATAGACTTTAATAAAAATAGAGAAGATGATTTAAAGCTTTATGAAGTATTATTAAAATACTCTAGTCCTGGAGCACATATAAAAGATGTTCTGAAAGGGTTAAGTCCGTTACCTAATATAACCAATGGTGCCGATAAGGAGTAGGATAGTAGTCCGTACAGTCCTAACATGTACGGACAAGTCTTTTAAAAGTATTAGAAATTGATATAAAAAAGAAGTGGGGGAGAGTAGAGTGAATAAGATAATAGAGTTAATCAGTTCTTTATTTAATAAGAAAGAAATAATTTTAGATGATAGGATTGAATTTAGAGTTAATAAGAAAGAAAAAATTCTAATTAAGAAATATTGTAGTTTAAAAAGAGTTTCAACTAGTGAGTTCTTTAGATCATTAGCAATGAATGAAATAGATAGCTTTATAAAACAAGGAAGGTGAATATATGATTTTAGATATAAAAGTAGCCAGTATAAAAATAGAAATAGAGGTATTGCAGCACCAATCATTTCTTAATTAATGTACCAGCTAAATTAATTATAATATTTAGTGATAATTATAGCTAGTATATTTTATTATCATATTTGTAAAAAGGAAAAGGGAATGTCATTAAAACTATCCCTTTTCCCTTAAAATTCCCTTGTTAAAGAAAATGTACAAGCTGATAATAGAATATATTTAGTTATAGAAGATTGTTATGAGTGTTGAGTTTACCTAAATTTAAGTTAATAAAAAATACATTAAAATATGATAAAATAGAATATTTATAGATTACAGAACTCCGCTTATGGCTTGTCTCGTACATGGAAAACACTAGGTTAATGCCTAGTGTTTTTCTTTTTTTATTATATATTATAATGGCATAACAAATTATATATGTAAACAATAGTTAAAATTTGCATAATAATAGTTGACTATATGTATATTAAAAAATAAAATGGAATTATGATTGTTAAAATATAGATAATCCACCCCTATATTTAGCAAGTCATTAAAATCTACAAATAATAGATAACACCTAGTATTTTTATTAGGTGTTTTTCTATTAAAGAAAGTCAGAATATGAATAAAATCTATTTTCTGTGGAATAATAGTTTCATTGAAAAATAGAGGTGAATAAAATGTTATTTATTATACTGACAGCATGGTTAGTAGGAGTAGCACTAATTTTAGTGTTTTTTAAAGGAGCTACTAAAAAGGAAAAAGAAGTATAGATTCAGACTAGTGTAGATAAAATAAAATAGAAATTATCATTAAGAACTCTAGATATAAACTTGACCCTGTCAAGTAGACAATAGGAAAAAAGACTCTTCATTATGCGGCATG
>NZ_JABUTB010000134.1:0-2393 GCF_021443865.1 Clostridium sp. | reverse complement strand
ATATCTAACCTAATTATAAGGGTCTTTTTATATTTGTCTACCATAAGGGGATTATACTAGATATAGGGTTCTTTTAATTATAGAATAAAAAATATTTTTAACAATAAAGGTTACAAATATTCTCTTCCGTAAATATGATGTTTATATGAAGATATTTAAATTATCTAGTATAGCTACTTTAGGAAGGGATATTAGTATGGAAAATTTGTTTACTATATTAATAGTTGCATTAATAGCTGAAAGTGTATGGGAAACATTAAAAATGAGTTGGCAGCAAGGGAAGATATGTATAGATAGAATAGGAGCTTTAATAGTATCTTTAGTGATTTGTTTTGGAATAAGGCTAGATATATTAAGCTTACTTGAAATTAAAAGTACAATACCTTATTTAGGAACAGTATTAACTTCTATTTTAATATCTAGAGGATCTAATTTTATCCATGACTTATTGGTGAAAGTGGGACAAGGTAAATCTTAATAAAATATCATAAATGATTAAGGGTTAGTTTTTATGACTAATCCTTTTATGTTTTGAAAATATTGAATATAACAATGCCAGGTAGAAAAGCAGTATGTAAAATATCTACCTGGCAAAAATAAATAACTACTAAATATATGATAAAGTAAAGACAAGTTTTATGTCAAACTAATATTTTGCATTAAAATAATGAGATTAATTTCTTTTAATAGGTATTATTAATGAATATTTACTACTTGAATTATAAAGTTAGGATAATTATACTAAAAATATAGAATAATATAAGAAAGGTGATTTGTTTATGAAAGATTTATTTACCCCGTATGAAATTAAAGGGCTTAAATTAAAAAATAGAATAGTTCTACCTCCAATGTGTCAATATTCTGTAGAAAAGAAGGATGGTATAGCTACAGATTGGCATTTCGTTCATTATGTAAGTAGAGCTGTAGGGGGAACTGGTCTAATTATTGTTGAAATGACAGATGTTGAACCAGATGGACGTATTAGTGATTACGATTTAGGATTATGGTGTGATGAACAAATAGAACCTTTAAAGAGGATTGTTGATGAATGTCATAAATATGGAGCAAAGGTAGCTATACAAATTGCTCATGCTGGTAGAAAGGCAGAAGATGCTGAAGTTCCAGTAGCACCTTCAGCAATAGCTTTTGATTCAACATATAAAACTCCAAGAGAATTAAGTACTGAAGAAGTAAAGGAAATGGTTGAGAAGTTTAGAATGTCAACAAGACGTGCTATAAAGGCTGGATTTGATGCCATTGAAATTCATGGAGCACATGGTTACCTAATACATCAATTCCATTCACCATTAACAAATAAGAGAAGTGATGAATATGGAAAAGACTTAACTAAATTTGGTGTAGACATAATAAAAGCTGCTAAAAGTGAAATGCCAGAAGATATGCCATTATTAATGAGAATTTCTGCTGTTGAGTATGTAGATGGTGGATATGGCATAGAAACTTCAACTAAGCTTGCTAAGGCTTATAAAGAAGCTGGAGTGGATGTATTGCATATAAGCTCTGGAGGAGAAGGTCCAATTGGATCAAATGGAGCTCTAGGCAGTAATGCAGGGTATCAAGTTCCGTTTGCTAAAGCAATAAAAGAAAACTTAGATATTGATGTAATTGCTGTAGGCAAATTAGATGAACCAGAACTTGCAAACTCAGTAATAGAAAGTGAAGAAGCTGACTTAGTAGCTATTGGAAGAGCAATGCTTAGAAATCCTTATTGGACATTTGAAGCTGCTATTAAGCTAAATAAAAAGACAGAAGTCCCAAAACAATATTCAAGAGGTTTCACTAGAAATATACAAGAGGAATAGGTGATATTAATGAGAAGTATAAAGTATCCTGCAATTTATAAACATTTTAAAAATAATTATTATGCTGTAATGGCTGTAAGTAAAAAAAATGAAAATGAAGATATAGATAAGAATAAAATATTATTCAAAGGCTATCATACAGAATTAAATAAGCTTATTAATATTTATAAAATAGGAGACTTATATTATCACGATAATGAATTTGAAGATAGTTTAGTTTTATATAAGGCTCTTTATGATGATAAAGGTATTTATGCTAGACCTATAGAAATGTTTCTAAGCAAAGTAGATAAAGATAAATATCCAGATGTAGAGCAAAAATATAGATTTGAATATGTAAGGGAGAATTAAGATATGAACATAAGATTTGATGAAAAGGCTAAAAAAGCTTTAGAAGATATAATAAAGGATAGTAGTGAAAATTACATAAGAATAAAGGTCTTTAGAGGGTGTGGAAGACCTGCATATGAAATTTATCCAAGTTATAAAAGTGAAGAGGATATGTTAGTAGAAATTGATGATATTCCTTTTGTATATAAGAAAGAGGAGGAAAAAATAATGGCAAAAGAA
>NZ_JABUTB010000133.1 GCF_021443865.1 Clostridium sp. | reverse complement strand
GGTAGATGAAGAAGGTAAATTCTTAGCTAATGCAGAATTTACATTATATGATTTAGATGGCAATGTAGTTCAAGTGAAAATGACAGATGAAAATGGAGTAGCATTATTTGAAAGTATAGCTTACGGAAATTACTTAATAAAAGAGACTAAAGCTCCAAAAGGATATCTGAAGGAAGATACTGAAATAGAAGTTGTTGTAGATTCACAAAAAACTCAAGTATTTACTTTTAAAAATAATAAAATCAAAGAATCAAAAGATGACAATGCTAGTTTAGGAAAAGAAGGACTTCCTTCAACAGGAGATGCTTTCGATTCAAGGTTAATATTAATAATGGGATTAATATTAGTTTTAGTTGGTAGTGGTTTAGAGGTAAAGAGAAAAGCAAAATTCAATAAATAGTTAAATAAGGCTTTTACAAATTTTTTGTAAAAGTCTTATTATTTACAAAGGTTATTATTTTTTATTAGATTTTTTATAATGTAAAGCATAATATAATTTGTGAATAATAATTAATTAAGAGGTTAAAAATGAAAATTATAGATAAATTTCTTTCCTTATTTCGAGGGGATGGGGAGAAGTTTGAGAATGTAACTAAGTTTGTAAATGCAAGCGGATTTTCAAGTACTACTAAGTATTTGATTTGGGTTGATTTAAAAAAATTTAAGGTTAATATTTTTACAGGATCAAAAAATAATTGGAAGCTTCTTCATAGTTATATATGTACAATAGGTAAAAAATCTACTCCAACTCCAAAGGGAACTTATACAGTGGGTATAAAAGGATTATACTTTGGTGTAGAAAAGGGATATAAATGTTGGTATTATATTCAATTTAAGGGTAATTATTTGTTTCATTCTATATTATATAATTTAGATGGTAGTGTAAGAGATGGAAGGCTAGGAATGGCTTTGTCAGATGGTTGTATAAGATTAGAAAAGGTGAATGCAAAATGGATTTATGATAATATACCAGAAGGAACAAAGGTATATATTAGTTAATTAGACTTAATTAGACAATTTATATTAAATGTTTACAAAATAATATTGACACTAATATTTACACGTGATACTCTGAAAATGTAAAATAATATTTTTTATAGATTAATATGAAATTGGAGACAAAAGATGATTAGAATTTTATCAGACTCTTCCACACTTTATTCAATTAGTGAAGGACAAGCAAATAATGTAGATATTGCACCTTTAGTTGTTACTATTAATGACAGAACTTATATGGAGCATGAAGAAATTAATTCAAAAGAATTTGTGAAATTAATTAAAGAGGGACATATGCCTAAATCTTCACAACCTCCTATAGGATATGTTGTAGACTTATATAATAAGTACCCAGATGATGATATAATTAATATTTCTATGGCTGATGGATTATCTGGAACATATAGTTCAGCGTGTATGGCTAAAGAAATGGTAAGTAATCCAGATAGAATAGAAGTAATTAACTCTAAAACTTTATGTGGACCTGAAAGATATCTAGTAGATGTAGCTGTGAAGCTTGTAGATAAAGGCTATAACAAGGAAAGTATAATTAACGAGATTAACAAGTTAATTAAAACATCGAAATCATTTTTGATTCCTCGTGATTTTGATTTCTTAGTAAGAGGTGGAAGAATTTCATCTCTAGTAGGAAAGATAGGAAGTATGATAAGTCTAGTTCCTATTATGACTCTTGCTGAAGATTCAAAGTCTCTGGTTAAATTTTCTTCTACCCGTTCTTATAAAAAGGCAATAAAAAAAATAGCGGAAAATTTAATTGAAAATAATGTTGATTCTAATTATAAGATTTATATATCACATGCAGAGGACCTACAATTAGCAATAGAAGGTAAAGAAGTAATTTCTAATACTATAAAGGACGCTGACATCGAAATAAAAGAATTAGGACCTGTTTTTATTACTCAAGGTGGGCCAAGCTGTGTATCAATACAAGTAATAAAAAAACATGAAGAATTGAAATAAATATTAGTAATATAAAGGGGCTGTTGCGACAGCTCCTTTTTTATAAAAAAAGATAGTCTAACATTATTTATTATAGTGTTAGACTATTCAAAATTATCTTCTGCATTTTCTTCACGGTTTAATAAAATTTCATAAAAAGCTTCTAGTCTCAATAAGTTTGCAAATACACTTAGAATATAACCAGTTTCAAGCTTCTTAAAGGAGGGAATAAAGTTATTTTCATCTAAATAGTCATTTCTTAGTATTCTAGAATATATTCTTCGTTTAGAAACAACATATAAAATACAATATCCTATTACTATGATAAATTGACCCAATAAAGTAACTTCAGCAGAAGTTATATCAATTTCATTATTAGTAATTACGTCATAAATATCAATCCTTGCACCGTAGCAAATTATTAAGTATCCAAGTGCATTTAAAGAGGCACCTAAAATATCTAACCTTTCTGTCTCTAAATCTAGTTCTCTTATATATTCTTCCATATATTCTTTGAATTCTTCATTATCCAAGATACTATATAACTCCTTCTAATACTTCTAAATATTATATGAAAAAGTTTATATTAGTGTTAAATTAAAGATTTAAATATAGGTTATAAAATGTTAATATATATTAAATTATAAAAGGGAATCTTTTTAGATTCTCTGGTATATTATATTAAATTTTAATATAGATACTTCATATTAATGTATTAAGTTAATTTTTACAAAGGGAGAGATTTTTATGAAGAAACCAATTATAGCAGTTACTGCGTTATTTGATGATAAAAAAGAAAGCATTTGGATGCTACAAGAATATTTAGACTCTATAATAGAGGCTGGTGGGATTCCTGTAATACTACCATTAATAGATAATAGAGAAGATATAAGGAGTTTAGTCAGTATATATGATGGATTTTTATTAACGGGTGGACAAGATATAAATCCTAAAATTTATAATGAAGAAAAGGCAGAGTACTGTGGATATATAAATGAAGAAAGAGACACTATGGAAGGAATTTTAATTTCTGAAGTATTAAAAGCAGATAAGCCTATTTTGGCTATTTGTAGAGGCTTTCAATTATTAAATTCATGCTTAGGTGGAAGCCTTTATCAAGATATAAGTATTGAAAAAAACAGTGAAAGTGGAGAGCTGCACAAGCAAGGCAAGCCATATAAGGAACCTGTCCATAAAATAAATATAAAAGAAGATTCTTTACTTTTTGAAATTATTAATAAAAATGAAATAGAAGTTAATAGTATTCACCATCAGGCAATAAAGGAAGTATCACCTAAGGGGCAAGAAGCTGGTGTTTCTGAAGATGGTATAATAGAAAGTATTTATTTAAATGATAAGAAGTTTGTTTTAGGAGTTCAATGGCATCCAGAAATTTTATATAAAGATTTTGAAGAGCAATTTTTAATTTTTAAAGCTTTTATAAATAGTTGTAAATAAAATATAAGTTAGACGATTTTATAAGGAATTTATTAAATCGTCTAATATCATATTTCCACCTAGTTTATAATCGTAATCGGAAGTATTATTAATAGATTTTATAAGGCTCCATGTAGCATTCCATAGCTTTACTACAAATAAGTAGTCTATAAGTTTCTCTTTATATCTTAAGTCAAAGTAACCAAAATAACTCTTTATTAATTCCTCTTGAATCTCATCTTTTAGAAACCATGATATTGTGGCTAAGTCAAAGAATATATCACCCATTCCTGCAAATTCAAAGTCTATAAAATAAACATTCCCATTAGAATATAAAATGTTAGAAGTATTTAAATCGTTATGACATAATCCATAATGAATATCTTTAGATAACTTCCTTTCTAATTCTCTTAATTTTGAAATTATTAAATTTATATCATGATTAAATTGATAGTTTACTTTATTTAAAATTTCTATATTTTCATAAATACTTTTAAAGGGATTAAAAGCGTTAGTACTTTCTAATTTATGAAGAGCTTTTAACTTATCAGCTAACACATTTATGAAAAAATTTGAGTTATAAAAATCAATATTAAATTTTTCGCTTTCAATATATTTACTTAATAAAATTCCATTACTTTCACTGTGATAAACTATCTCTGGGGAAATATTATAAGGCTTAATAATATTTAAAATTAAATTTTCATGATAAAAGTCATTTTTATTATCTTTACTAGGAAGTCTTAATACATATTTTAAATCTTGTATATTAATTAAATAGTTAGAATTATTTAAACCACCAAGTTTTTTAATTAAATTATTATTAGTTATCTTCATATATTCTCCTTTAAAATATTTATTAATTATGA
>NZ_JABUTB010000132.1 GCF_021443865.1 Clostridium sp. | reverse complement strand
CTTTTATACATCTAGCCAATTCTTCAAAATCACCATCATTATATAATAGACCATTATAATTTGACTTTATAAGTTCAGTAGTAGCTCCTGTATTGGTACCTATAATAGGATTTCCAGCCATCATAGCTTCAACTGTAACTCTACCAAAGCCTTCTTTTTTTGAGCATACTAATTCTACATCTATATTAGCTCTAACAGTATCTAAATCATTAATAAACCCTAAAAACTTAATATGCTTTTCAATTTTCAATTCCTTAACTAATGCTTTTAACTCTCCTTCACAGCCTGCTTCATCTTTACCTGCAATATAAAGAAAAACATTATCATAGCCATCCTTTATTAATTTATTAACTGCTAAAATAGCTTGCTTTTGTCCTTTGCTTTTCTTTATGGCTCCTGCTATCAATAAATTGAATTGTAAATTATCATTACTATAATCTTTATTAAAATTTCTACTTTTAACTCCATTATGTACTACTATAAGCTTCTCTTCATTTATAGCATCCTTATACTTATCATAAATTGATTTAGAAACTGCAACAACCTTATCCGAATTATTATTTAAAAATTTAGTTGCACTTTCAAATCCATCAATAAAACAAATACCATGATCCTCAAGACCAAATTCTCTTATATGCCATACGTGCTTAATTCCTGTTAAACTATGTACAATACCTCCTATATTAACTACAGATGAATTTGTATGAATCACATCTATTTTTAACCTTCTACATATTCTTATTAGCTTTAATGAAGCTATAAGATTTTTTGAAGCTGTCTTTAATTTTAAAAGCATCCTCCTCGGCTTTCCTTCAAGCTCATCTTTATACCTCATCCACCATGAAAAATCTAGTAAAACAAAGTTAATCCCTTTTCTTCTTAACTCCTCTCGTAGCCCACCCCTTTGATTTTTAGGTATCACCACTGTAAAATTTACATCTCTTGTTTTTAATTCATCAATAATTCCCAGTAAAGATCGGCTAGCACCACCTAGAGAATCATCATGATTTATAAATAAAACGTTCATAATGTATCTTTCCCTTTTTCTTTTAGCTTATATTTTTCATTTAATTTATTATATATTAAATTTCATTGCAAATAAACTTCTTTCGACTTGCAGTTATATTTAACATTAAACTTATTTTCATCTCTTTGCCTAATCTTATATTAATATGTAACATTTTGCTCCAGTTTAGTCTATTCCATTATTTACCAGTATGCTTTATAATATATTTATATTATTTTAGAAAGGATGTGTAACCGTGTCTGAAAAAACAAAAAAGAAAGCTAATAGTCCTAAAAAAAATCATAAAAAGAAACAGCCCTTAATTCCAATGTGGGGAAAAGTTTTATTGGCATTATTTTTTATAGTTGTAATTACTAGTTCTGTTGCTTTAGGATTGTTTTTTTCTACATTAAAAAATTTAGATACTGTTAAACTTAACAAAGACCAACTTGGTATAACTTCAAGAGAAGAGCTGAAGGGATATTCTTCTTATTCAAAAATTAAAAACATAGCCTTATTTGGAATCGATTCTGAAGATGGTGCTGGAAGATCAGATTCAATAATGATAGCTACTATAGATCCAGTTCACGATAAATTAAAAATAACTTCTATAATGAGAGATTCATATGTAAATATTGATGATTATGGTTATACTAAACTAAATCACGCTTATGCTTATGGTGGTCCTGAATTATCAATCAAAACTATTAACCAAAGCTTCGGACTAAATATAGATGATTTTGCAGCTGTTGATTTTAATAGCTTACCTAAAATTATAGACGCACTAGGTGGAATTACTATTGATATAACTGATGAAGAAGTTGAATATATCAATAACTATATTAATGACTTAAACGAAAAGAATTATACTGGTTCTCCTCTTATTTCTTCTGCTGGTGAACAAGCTGTTGATGGAACACAAGCACTTGCTTACACTCGTATTCGTTATACAGCAGGTGGAGACTTCGAAAGAACTAGAAGACAAAGAACAGTTTTAAGTAAATTATTTTCTAAAGCGTTAGAGACTTCTCCAACACAATATTTATCTGTAACAAATCAATTACTTCCATACGTAAGAACCTCTATGGATGCTAACAAGATACTTGATTTAGCCACTAAGGTTGCTAAGATGGGAGGAGGTACTTTAGAACAAGAACGTTTCCCTAGAGACAGTTATGCTTCTAATCAACTAATAGATGGAGTTTCATATTATGTATTTGATGAAGCTGCAACAAAAAAACAAATTATGGATTATATTTATGATGATAAATTGAACGATTAAAAGCAAAAAAGAAACTGCCCTTGGCAGTTTCTTTTTGCTATTTATTAAAACTAATTTTCACTACAAGTTACTTTCCTTTTCCTTAATAAAGAAATCCCTTTTTCTATTATTTCTTTTTGAACGTTATCTTTAATCACAAACATAATTAATACATATACAATTACCCCTACAATTCCTTGCACTATAGTTGATATTAATGGTGCCTCAATAAATGTTCCTACAATATACACTGGAACTCCCATAGCAATTGCTGCTATAAGATATCTAATTGTACCTTTTAACATTCTAGTTACTGGCAATTGTCTTCTTACTAAGAACATTTGAATTCCTATGCCTAAATATTCAGCAGCTATTAATGATATAACCGCACCTAGAGCACCATATTTTCTAAGAAGAAATAAATTCATTATAAAACTTAATATACCAGAAGCAATTACTGAAACAGTATATTTATCCTCTTGCTTTGTAGCTATTAAGTACTGTACTGCTATTATATTTGCCCAACTTACAGCAATTATTATAAGTGAGCAAACTGCACTTAAAAATCCTGAATATGCATATGCTTCTCCTAAAAAATATGGAACCAACTTCTCAGATACACACATAAATCCGATAGTTGTAGGCATAGCTAAATAAGATATAAACTTAAATGTTTTCTCAATAATTAGTCCGACTTCTTCCTTCTTTCCATTCCCCATCAAATTAGATACTCTAGGCATTAAAACAGTCCCTACTGAAGCTATAACTGCTAAAATAACTCTAATTAATTTTTGAGAATAATCATAAAACGCTACTTGAGCCGCTGTAGAATATTCTCCTAGCATACTTTTATCTAATAGCAAATATACTGTACTTGCTATCTGCGGTAAAAATAACTTTAATAATGGCGCAATAGATTTCTTTGCAAATTTAAAATCAATATTAATCTTTCCTACATATTTCGGTACATATATCCACATAGTTAGCATACCAACAATATTTACTGCTACAGTTAAAAATGTATATATAGCTAAATCTCCTGAGTCTCTAACAAATATTAATATACTTACTAACCCAACAAATTTAACAATTGTATTTCTTATTACAACTTTTTTAAAATCCTCTAATCCTATAAAAAGCCAAGAAATATCTAATAATACATTTATCACATTCAATCCTTGTATTAAGTATATTACTTTATTAGCATCAATCCTAAAATAAACATATAAATAATAAGCTATAAGTGCTAATGAACAAGAAATCACTTGAATTATATACAAGCTCCAAAATACCGTTGACAACTTTTTCTTGTCATCTCTTACATATGCTATTTGCCTATTTCCATACATCTGCATACCTAACTGCCCAACCATTGTAAAATAGGTTGCTATTGTTAAAGAAAGCGTATTTACTCCCATTAACTCTGGTGAAAATACCCTGGCTAAATACGGCATTGTAATAAGTGGAATAAATAATATCATCACTTGATATAATGTATTATAAATGTAGTTCTTTATAACGCTCATTTTTCTTCTCCTATTCATTTTTATACTCTATAATTCTTATAATGCACAAATAGTCTATTAAATACACCTTTTATTCATTACATAATCTACTATATTACTCAAATCATCTTATTTAAATATGTTTAAAATAACTTAATATTTAAATAGCACCTTCCTTTTTCAAGACGGTAACTATGGTTTTAAATACTATCTTTATATCAAGAACTATTGATCTATTATCAATATAATACATATCCATTTGAACTCTTTCATCATAGGTCGTATCACTTCTACCATTGGCTTGCCAATAACCTGTAATTCCTGGTATTACCGAAACAAATTTTTCAAAATATTCTCCGTACTTTTCGATCTCTCCATCTACAATCGGTCTAGGTCCAACAAGGCTCATATCACCTTTTAAAACATTAAGCAACTGTGGTATTTCATCTAAACTTGTCTTCCTTAAAAAATCTCCTACTCTAGTTACTCTAGGATCGTTTTCAAGCTTAAAATTTTCGTAATA
>NZ_JABUTB010000131.1 GCF_021443865.1 Clostridium sp. | reverse complement strand
AAGGAAATGTACAAGTTTCAACTCTTGATTTAGTTAATACTATTGCTGAAGTTTCTAATCTAAATAAGAAAGATTATACTAATGAATCATGGACTGCTTTAGAAGGAAAGGTTTTAGAAGCAAAAGCTATCTTTACTAAATTAAATGCTACTGAAGAAGAAGTCAATAAAGCTAAAGAAGATATAGAAAATGCCATTAAAGACTTAGTTGTAAGTAAAGGCAATAATGGCGGAACAAATAATGGCGGCACCAACAATGGCGGAACCAACAATGGTGGAAGTAACAATGGTGGAAGCAACAATGGAGGAACTAACAATGGAGGAAACAACAATGGTGGAAGCAATAATGGCGGCACCAATAATGGTGGAACCAATAATGGTAGAAGGAATAATTCAGGTAATAATTAATCAATAGGTAAATAATTATTGCCTGCAACTGGAGTTACCAATTCTAATATTATTTTAGAATTTGCAATTCTACTAGTAATTGCTGGAACACATTTATATTTTGAAAAATATAGATTGAAAAATAGGTTGAAAATAGTTCACATTTTATAATTAAAAATTATTATAATCCCTTTATAGTAGACACATAAAAGAAAAGGCTATAAAAATTTCTTTAAGTGAAGCTATAAGGGGATTTTCTTTATGTCTAAAAAAAGACAAATAAGCAAATTCTACATAAAATCATTGCTGATTAAGGTTTTAGAAAAAAAATCTACTTAAATATGGCTATCAAATTATCTATTTTTTCTAAATAAATGTGCATACTATATTTGAAGAAATAAGAAAGGAGATACTATATGGAAAGAGTACATTATAAAATTAATGATATAGCAAATGAAAATATGAAAACCCAAGTTAAAAACTCTTTAGAAAAGTTAGACGGAGTTGATAAGGTTTGTGTGGATGTTGCAAGAGGTACAGTAGAAGTAATTTATAATGAGCCAGCAACAGAAACTTCAATTAAATCTTGTTTAGAAAACTCAGGACATAAAATAGAATAAATAATCAGAAAATAGTCTATGTTTAAAAAACTTAGACTATTTTTTATTAAACATAATTGAAAATTTATAAAAAAAGTTATATTGTTAGAATATAGATAATAATTTAACAATATATACATAAACAGAAAGGAGAAAATTAATGACAATTTCTTTTTTTGAATTTTTAGGACAACTAGTGGACAACCTACCATTACTAATTACTGTTATCTTAACCCTAGGAGTAATTTTAGTTAATGGATGGACAGACGCTCCTAATGCAATTGCCACATGTGTTTCAACTAGAGCAATAGGACCTCGTGCTGCCATTTTTATGGCTACAATATTTAATTTTTTAGGTGTTTTTTTTATGACAATGATTAATGCAAATGTAGCACAAACAATATATAATATGGTTGATTTTGGTGGTGACTCACATTATTCACTAATAGCATTATGTGCAGCTCTATTTGCAATAGTTGTATGGGCAACAGCAGCATGGTATTTTGGAATACCCACAAGTGAAAGCCATGCTTTAATTGCAGGAATTTCAGGTGCAGCAATTGCTTTGCAAAAAGGTATGAGTGGTATTAATGGAAGCGAGTGGATAAAAGTTATATATGGTCTTTTATTATCTACATTCTTAGGTTTTGGAATGGGCTGGATAACAGTAAAGATTATTGGGTTAATTTTTGGAAGAGTTGATCGCAGAAAAACAAGTGGATTTTTTAAGTATTCTCAAATTAGTGGTGGAGCAGCTATGGCATTTATGCATGGGGCGCAAGATGGACAAAAATTTATGGGTGTATTTATGCTTGGAATATTCTTAGCAAATGGAAAGGCTGATGTTCAAAACTTTGTTATTCCTGTATGGCTTATGATACTTTGCTCACTAGTAATGGCACTAGGAACATCTATAGGAGGATATAAAATAATAAAAGCTGTTGGAATGGATATGGTTAAACTTGAGCAATACCAAGGTTTTTCAGCAGACTTAGCAGGTGCTGGATGTCTTTTAATATCTTCACTAACAGGAATTCCTGTAAGTACAACACATACAAAAACAACTGCAATAATGGGAGTAGGAGCTGCAAAAAGGCTTAGCTCAGTTAATTGGGGTGTAGTTAAGGAGATGGTTTGGACTTGGATTTTAACCTTTCCAGGCTGTGGGTTAATAGGATTTTTAATGGCTGAATTATTTATTTGGATATTTTAGAATAAAACTATAGAGGAGTAATATATAATGTTAGGAAAAAAAGAAAATAATTATTTTAATATGTTAGCTGAATTAGTAGATTATTCATGTGAAGCTGCTAATTTACTTCAAAAGACACTATTGAATTTTAATTTAGAGACAATTGAAGATAAAATATATGAAATGCATGAGATAGAACATACCGCTGATGTAAAGAAGCATGAAATGATGAATAAATTAGCTAAAGAGTTTATTACACCAATTGAAAGAGGTGATATTATTGATATAGCTCATTATATTGATAATGTTACAGATGATATAGAAGAAATTTTAACAAGAATATATATGTATAATATTACAGAAATAAAAAAAGAAGCTATAGATTTTTCAAATGTTATTATAAAAAATTGTAATGGTCTTAAAAATATAATGGCAGAATTCTACAACTTTAAAAAATCTTCACAACTTAAAAAATTAATTATAAGTATAAATGATTTAGAAGAAGAAGGAGACAAACTATACTTTAATACTTTAAGAAATTTATACACTACTTCTAAGGATCCAATAGAACTTATGACTTGGACAGATACTTTAAAGTATTTTGAAAAATGTTGTGATGCTTGTGAAAGTGTTGCAAACCTAGTGGAAAGTGTAATTANNNNAAATTCATAATAATAAAGAAACTCTATATTTCAATAGTATATAAATGAAATGAATAAGATACAAAAACTCATTGCTAATATAAATAAGGCTACCTTAGGGTAGCTTTTTTATTTATAAAATAAGTTCAAAAAAGTAGAAACAGATAAACCTGTTTCTACTTTTGAAAAAATTTAAAAAGGATAGATATTTTGAACTGTTTAAAAAAAGTTCAAAGGAGAAGTTTAAATAATACAGTAATTAAACTAAACTAATGTATAATTATTATTATATTTTCAAAATTATGATTAATTTATTAAAAATATTTATGATATATTTTTAAAGATTATAAGGTGTAAAATATATGTAGAATATATAGGTGAACTATGTTATATTACCTTATATATAGATTATTAAATAAAGGAGGAATAATATATGAAAATAGAAATCTGGTCAGATATATTTTGTCCATTTTGTTATATGGGAAAACGTAGATTTGAAAATGCCTTAAATAAATTTGAAAATAAAGAGGCGGTAGAAGTAGTATTTAGGAGTTTTGAATTAAATCCTAATGCTGAAAGGGTAAATAATAATAATATTAATGAAGTTCTTTCTAAAAAATATGGGATGACTTTAGAAGAGGCAAAAGCTAATAATGATAATATAGTAAAGCAAGCTAAAACCTTAGGCTTAGATTATAACTTTGATGGGGCAGTACTTACTAATTCTTTTGATGCACATCGTATGATTCACTTTGCAAAGGATTATGGCAAAAATGTTGAAATGACAGAGGCTTTATTTAAAGCATATTTCACAGATTCCAAGAACATAAGTGATTTTGATACTTTAACAGATATTGCAAGTAGTATTGGATTAAATAAGGAAGAAGCAATTAAAGTATTAAATAGTGATAAATACAAAAAAGAAGTAAGAGAAGATGAAGATTTAGCTAGAAATTACTCTATTACTTCTGTACCAACGTTCATTATTAATGGTAAATTTTTAATAAGTGGAGCACAGAGTGAAGAAGTATTTACAATGGCTTTAAATAGAGCGAGTTCAACTGAAAATATACTAAATTTAAACGATAAATAATATAAAATTAAACTTTTTTATACAAATAAGTTGACAATGTTTACACTGTATATTACAATAATGACATATCGAT
Organism: Clostridium sp.; assembly: GCF_021443865.1. GTDB lineage: Bacteria > Bacillota > Clostridia > Clostridiales > Clostridiaceae > Clostridium. Next base: position 10,303 of record NZ_JABUTB010000131.1, on the reverse strand, counting down.
GAGAATTCATTTGTGGATTGTTACTGGAAAGCAGGCAAAACCTAAATTGATACCAAATTAGTTTTAGTAGGAGTACTATAACTATTTGATATTGGTTTAGGTTTTTTTATATGATTCTAGATAAAATATATTCTATATTTCTAATAGGAAATTATACAAAAGGAGTTAGAGATATGCTTATTAATAAAGTGTTAAACAACAATGTCATTACGATTATTAATGAAAATGATGAAGAAGCTGTAGTGATGGGAAGAGGTATAGCTTTTCAAAAAAAGAAGGGTGATGAGGTTGATAAGGACAAGATTGACAAGATATTTGTTTTAAGAAATAAAAGCATCAATGAGAAGTTAATTGCATTAGTTAAAGATATTCCTGTTGAAAATTTGGAAATTGCAGAAGAAATTATTGCATATTCAGAGGGAAAATTAAATACAAAATTAAATGAGAATATTTACTTAACCCTTACTGATCATATAAGCCTCTCTATAAGCAGACACGGAAATAATTTAGAAATGAAAAATGTTATGCTTTGGGATATAAAAAGACTGCATAAAACAGAATTTGAAATAGGTCTTAAGGCATTAGAAATAATAAAAAATAGACTTGGAATAGAACTTCCAGAGGACGAAGCAGCTGCAATAGCTATGCATATTTTAAATGGTGAATTAAGCCAAGATATGCCACAAATAGTAGATATAATAAATTTAATAAATGAAGTTTTAAAAGTAGTAAAATATCATTTCAATATGGATTTTGATGAAGAGTCAATTAATTATTATAGATTTGTTACTCATTTAAAGTTTTTTGCTCAAAGATTGGTAAATGGAAAGTATTATGAGGATAATGATAATGAACTATTTGAAATGATTAAATATAAATATCCAGAATCCTATGAATGTACTAAAAAGATTGATGGATTTATAAAAAAGAAATTTGGAAATGAACTAACAAAGGAAGAAAAACTATATCTTATAGTTCATACAGCTAGAGTTGTAAACGAAAGCTATTAGAAAATATTTAACTTTATAAGGATTGTAACTGATTCGATCAGGCAAAACCTAAGTTAACAGAAGTTTAACCACAAGAAGTGCGCTGAAGCGCAATGTAAAATGAAAAATTAAGAATGTAAAATAAAGGAATAAACTCCTGAAGAGTTTAAAAATCTTATTTGTAATTTGGAACAAATTACTTCAATAATTCTACATTCTACATTTTTAATTATTGGCTGTCTACAGTCAATGCAGTGGTTGTCTATAAGTTAATTTAGGTTTTTTATTATATACTGATAAATAATCAATGATTGGAGGAGATAGCAGGTAATTAATTTTATAACAAGAAGTTTCATAGGATTGTAACTGATTCGATCAGGCAAAACCTTAATTCTTCAAAACTTAAATAATTTAAATTTTGAAAGTGAGGAATTAAGCTATGAATTATGAAAATTTAGCTAAAGCCATTTTAGAAAAAATAGGCGGAAAAGAAAATGTATCAAATTTAACACACTGTGCAACAAGACTAAGATTTAATTTAAATGACAATTCAAAAGCTAAAACAGCTGAAATTAAAAATATTAAAGGTGTTATGGGAGTTGTAGAAAATGGAGGTCAATATCAAGTAATTATAGGTAATGATGTTAATAATGTTTATAAAGAAATAGCTAAAATAGCTAAATTAGAAAACCTTAAAGATAACAACTCTGAAGAAGTAGATGACCGTAAGCCAATAGCAAAAGTTATAGATACAGTAACAGGTATATTTACACCGATATTACCTGCTATAACAGCAGCTGGTATGATGAAAGCAGTTCTTTCATTATTAACTGCATTTAAGTTAATAACTACAACTTCACAAAGTTATCAAGTTATAAACTTTATGGCAGATGCTGCGTTCTATTTCTTACCAGTACTTCTTGCAAATTCAGCTGCTAAGAAATTTAAATGTAATCAATACTTAGCAATGATGCTTGGAGGAATGTTATTACACCCAACTTTTGTTACAATGGTTAATACTGCAAAAGAAACTGGTACATCTTTATCAGTATTTGGATTACCTATTTCTTTAGCATCTTATAGCTCAAGCGTATTACCTATAATACTAGGGGTTTGGTTTATGTCATATGTTGAACCAATAGCAGATAAAGTATCACCAAAGGCTATTAAGTTCTTCACTAAGCCATTAATTACAGCAGTAGTAACAGGAATAGTTTTATTAGTAGTAGTTGGACCATTAGGATATATAATAAGTGATAAAGTAGGATTAGGAATTAAAACTATAGAAACTTATGCTAGCTGGTTAGTTCCAACATTATTAGGTGGATTAACACCATTATTTGTTATGACAGGTACTCACTATGGACTTGTTCCAATAGGTATAAACAATCGTATGACTATGGGATATGATACTATTATTTACCCAGGAATGTTAGCATCTAACGTATCTCAAGGTGGAGCTGCTTTAGCGGTAGCATTAAAAACTAAGGATTCAGAAATAAAACAATTAGCATCTTCAGCAGGTATAACTGGAGTTTGTGGTATTACTGAACCAGCTTTATATGGTGTAAACTTAAGATTTAAAACTCCATTATATTCATCTATGATAGGTGGAGCAGTTGGTGGATTATTCTTAGGATTATTCCGTGTATGTAATTATTCAGGTGGTTCTCCAGGATTCTTAACTTTACCAAGCTATATTGGTGGAGATTCAATGATGAACTTTGTGTATGCTTGTATAGGAGCAGTTATTAGTGTTGCTGTTTCATTTGCAACTTGTTTAGTTTTATACAAAGATAAAGAAGAAGAAATTGTTAAAGAAAAATTAGGCAGAGAAATTATTATTGCAAGTCCTATTAAGGGAGAAATATTACCTTTAAGCGAAGTTAATGATGAAACTTTTGCATCAGAAATGATGGGAAAAGGTGTAGCTATTAAGCCATTAGAAGGAAAAGTTGTGTCTCCAATAAAGGGAGTTGTTCAAACAATATTTAAAACAAAGCATGCAATAGGATTAAAATCTGAAGATGGTACAGAAATTCTTATTCATGTTGGAATGGACACAGTTCAACTAGAAGGTAAGCACTTTACAGCTCATGTAAAAGATGGTGATAAAGTAAATGTAGGAGATACTTTACTAGAATTTGATACAGAAGCTATTAAAAAAGAAGGTTATGAATTAACAACACCTGTTATAGTTACAAATACAAATGATTATTTAGAAGTATTGGCTAGAGGTGTAAAGAGAGTTAATACTGGTGATGCTATTATAAGCATTCTTTAAAAATTATTAAACTGTGGCATGATAAAAAGTGTTTTAAAGACATATGCCACAGTTATTATTGAAAATAATACTAAAGAGACTTGAAGTTATGGAGGTAAAAAATGATTAAGGATTTTAATAGATTCCCAGAAAATTTCTTGTGGGGAGGTGCTCTTGCTGCCAACCAATGTGAAGGTGGTTATAAGGAAGGCGGAAGAGGACTAACTACAGTAGATCTTTGCCCTGCTGGAGAAAATAGACGTAAGGTTATGGAGGGGAAGATAGATGTTCTAAGACCTTTAGAAAATGAGTATTACCCTTCTCATGAAGCAATTGATTTTTATAATAGATTCAAAGAAGATATAGCATTATTTGCTGAAATGGGATTTAAATGTCTAAGAATATCTATAGCTTGGTCAAGAATTTTTCCAAATGGAGATGAAAAAACTCCAAATGAAGAAGGTTTAAAATTCTATGATGAAATCTTTGATGAAATGCTAAAGTATGGAATAGAACCAGTAGTTACTATTTGTCATTTTGATACTCCTATAGGTATTATTGAAAAACATGGCGGATGGAAAAATAGAAAGTTTATAGATTTTTATTTAAATTACTGTGAAGCAATATTTAACAGATATAAAGATAAGGTTAAATATTGGATGACATTTAATGAAATAAATATGATATTACATCTTCCATTTATGGGAGCAGGTGTGAGATTTGAAGAAGGAGATAATGAACTTCAAGTAAAATATCAATCTGCACATCATGAACTTATAGCAAGTGCTTTAGCTACAAAAATGGCTCATGAAATAATTCCAGGGTCAATGGTAGGATGTATGCTTGCAGCTGGTGAGTTCTATCCATATTCATGTAATCCAGAAGATGTTCTACACGCAAAAGAAAAGGATAGAGAAAATCTATTCTTTATAGATGTTCAATCAAGAGGTGAATATCCTGGATATGCAAAAAGATTCTTAAGAGAAAAGGGAATAGAAATAGAGTTTGCAGAAAATGATGTAGAAATACTAAAAAATAATACTGTAGATTTCATTGGATTTAGTTATTATTCAAGTAGATGTGCAAGTACAGACCCAGAAGTATTAAAGGGACAAACAGCAGGAAATGTATTTAAAACTGTTAGAAATCCAAACTTAAAAATTTCAGAATGGGGATGGCAAATAGATCCATTAGGACTTAGAATAACTTGTAATTCATTATACGATAGATATCAAAAACCATTATTTATTGTTGAAAATGGATTAGGTGCCGTTGATAAAGTTGAAGAGGATGGTTCTATAAATGATGATTACAGAATTGAATATCTAAGTGAACATATTAAGGCTATGAAAGAAGTTATCAAAGATGGAGTTGATTTAATTGGATATACACCATGGGGTTGTATAGATATAGTGTCAGCTTCAACTGGTGAAATGAAGAAACGTTATGGCTTTATATATGTTGATAAAGATAATGAAGGCAATGGAACTTTAAAAAGAAGTAAGAAAAAGAGTTTCTATTGGTATAAGACAGTTATCGCTAGCAATGGAGAGGAACTATAAAATATTATAATTGCATTTTATTAAAAGAGTTTAAATTTTAATTTAAGCTCTTTTTTATACATAGCTCAGAGATTTCTTTAAATTAAAGTATATTTGGCCAATACTATGTAGTGCAGTATGTAGTAAACCCATTTAATTACAAAAAGGATGATTCTATCATGGAATCATCCTTTTAAATTTATATAAATAAATTAACTAAAATATTGAGTACTTACTACAGCTAATAAAGTTTCTGGATCATTTGTTACAGTTACATCTTCTGGAATATCAATATTCTTAATAAAAATCTTGTCATCTAGTTGTAAATCAGAAGCATCTAATTCAATAAATTCTGGAATCTTTTCTACGTCTCCTTGTAAATCTATATATTGTGTATATGTTTCTAAAGTAAGACGTTTTCCTTCTAAAACATCTTGTCCAATAAATTTAATTGGAATCCTCATTTTAATTATTTCATTAGGTTTCACATATTGGAAATCTACATGAAGAACTTCATTTTTTTCATTCTTCTGAACTTCTTTAACAACACAATTTATTTTTTTATTTTCAAGTAAAATTTCTATTATAGATCCACTATTATTTAGCTTAAACATTCTTGTAAGCTCTGCATCAGAAATCTTTATTGGAATATTCTTATTAAGAAATTCACCATAAATGATACCAGGTATTTCACCAGCTTTTCTTAATCTATTTTTGTTTTCTTTTACATTTCTATCATATACCTTAAAGGTTGAATTTGACATAATAATATACCTCCTTAAATAACTTTATTATTAGTGATTAAGCTCTATAAAGTTAAGATAAGAGTGATAATAATTCTATAGAGCTTAATTTAAACTGTGATACTTTGATTCATCAAATAATATTTAATACTTCTAATATATTAGCAGCTGTAGCCGTATTTTGTTTTTTCACTTTATCTGGAAAATTTAATTTAANATTTATATATTGTATATTAAATATACTTAAAAAGCAAATCATGGAAAATGAAAAAAAGTTTAAATTTTTTCGATAAAAAATTGGAAAATACTTTCAAAATGTTACAAAAAGAGATATTATATAGATATTAAATTATTTAATGAAAGTGGGAGATTAGTGTGAGGACTATAATTATTGAGGATGATAATTTAATATCGGAGATAGAGAAGATAATTATAGGAAAAAATAAATATTTAAATGTTGTAGGATGCTTTAATGATTCGTATGAGGCATTAGAGAAAATAGAAGAATTATGTCCTGAAGTTATTTTCTTAGATATTAATATGCCTAAGATAAATGGTATTGAGGTAGCTAGAAGAATTAACGAAATCAATAATAATGTACAAATTATATTTGTAACTGCTTATGAAAAATATGCATTACAAGCATTTAAAGTTAATGCAATTGACTATATAGTTAAACCTATAACAGAAGAAGATATAAATATAGCTGTAAGAAAAATACTTAAGTATAAAAATGGAATTAGTTTTTTAAAAAAAGAAGAAAAAAGAAATAAAATTTTTACATTAGGAAAATTTGAGGCTTATGGAAATATAGAGAATAAACTAATTAAATGGCCAACGGCAAAAGTGGAAGAGTTATTTGCATATTTTGTTACGAAGAGGGGGAAAGCCATAGATAAATGGAAACTGTGTGAACTCCTTTGGCCAACGGTAGAGCCTGCAAAAGCATTACATAATCTACATAATAGTATATATAGATTGAAACAATCACTAAAGGCTAATGGAATAGAAAATATAATTAATTATGAAAAAGGATATTATAGTATTAATATAAGTAATATGTATTGTGATCTTTGGGAATGTGAAGATCTTATGATGTTAAATTTAGATTTAAGTGATGAAAATAAAGATAAATATGAAAAGATAATAAAAATTTATAATGGTAACTTATTTCAAAATCAAGATTATATTTGGGCAATAGACTTAAAAGAGGAATTAGATAGATTTTTCTTAAATATAGGGAAAAAGTTAAGTATGTATTATTATAACAAAGGAAGTTATTATAAATCAGAGGAGATTTTAAGGAGAATTATAAAGGAAAATTCATTAGATGAAGACTTAATTGATTTAGCTATGAAGAATGAATTTCAATTTAAGAATAAAATTGGAATTATAAATACATTTAAAACCTTAAAGAATTCCCTTAGAGCAGAATTAGATGTTGTACCACGTAGTTCAACAGAAAAACTCTACTTAGAACTAATAAATAGCTTATAGATACAGAGTCAATTACTTTTTGTAGAATTAAAATAAACTAGTACTAAAAACAACTATTTATATGAATAGTTGTTTTTTGTGAGTTTTTTGTGAGAATAACTTTATATAATATTTATTATATAAAAATAATTATTATGTAAAGGGGAGAGAATATATGAAAAGAAGTAAAAAAATTACTTTTTTTATATTAATATCATTAATTTTGCAACTATTTTATGGTATTAATTCTACAAATATAGTAAAAGCAGAAGAAAATACAAATTTTAAATTTATTACATCAATTCAATTAACTGATTTTCAGGGACAGCCTTTAAAAGAGGATATTGATAAATCTTCAGAGGTACGTGTTAATTTTAATTTCGAAATTCCGAATACCAAGGATTTAAAAAAAGGAGATACTTTTAAAGTAAAAATACCTAATCAAATTGAATTAATAAGTGATTTTACTGAAGATTTATTTGATGAAGAAAAGGAACTAGTTGCTAAAGCTCACTTTAATAAAAGTGGAGAAATAAATATAGAGTTTACAGATTATACTGGAGATTATTCCAATGTAAAGGGAAATTTTTATTTAGAAACAAAATTTGATAGAAATAATATTGGAAATGGAGAAATTGAACGAATTCCATTTGAACTATCAGGGCAATCAGAACCAGTTATAGTGGAAATAAAATTTAAACAAGACCCTATTCCAGAAGCATCAATAGAAAAAACTGGTAAGTATGATGGAAGTAAAAATGAGATTACCTGGAATATAGAATTTAATAAAGAAAATGTTAATGTTATAAATCCTAAAATAATAGATAATATTCCTCTAGGACAAGAATATATACAAGGAACAGCTACAATAGATAATGGTGCTGATAAAAATGGATTCTCTTATGTAGCAGCAGAAAATGATAGTACAAATTCTGGAACATTGACTTATGGATTTAATCAAGAGGTGAACAAAAAATATACAATTACTTTTAAGACAAGAATAAGTGATATTAATATTCTCCCAAAGGAGCAAGGACAAACTGTAAAATTAACTAATAAGGCAATAGTTAATTATAATAATATCAACAAGGAGTCAAAGGAGGCTTCAGTTGATGTTAAGACAAATTATATTGAAAAGTCTGCTTCATATGATGCTAATGAGAAAAAGATAAATTGGACAATTAAGGTAAATAATAATTCATTATCTTTACAAAACTTAAGAGTAGAAGATGTTATACCTGAAGGATTGGAGTTTGTAAAAGATTCATTTAAAGTGAACAATATATTGAATAATACTTATCAATATAATGAAGTAAATAAAACATTAGATTATACATTTGTTGGAACAATTAATACTCAACAAATAATTACTTTTTCTACTAAAGTAGTAAATGAAAAAGCTTATCAAATTAATGGAACAACTAATTTTAAAAATACAGCTACTATAGAAGAAGGCATAGAAGGTAAGCCATATGCCTCTTATACTGTAGGAGTAGGTAGTAATATTTTAAGAAAAAGTTATAAAGATAAGTATGATACATCAAAGCATTATTTAACATGGCAAATTGAAGTTAATAGTAATGAAGTAGAACTTAAAAATCCAGTTGTAAAAGATGAAATTCCAGTTGGACAAAAGTATGTTGAGGGAAGTTTTAAAATAGAGGGTGAAGGTCCTGATACTAATAAATTTAAATATGAAGTTGCTTCAGAAGGTGATTTGATAAAAACAGGAACTATTACGTATAACTTTAAAGATACTATTAATAAAAAATATATAATTACTTTTCAAACAGAAGTAACTGATAGTAGTGTTTATGCAGGAAATGTGTATAAAAAGAAATATATGAATACTTCAACTATGACGGCAGATAATATATCAAATGAAGTTAGCAGCAAAGCAGAACAAGAGGTTACTAGTAATGTTATAGATAAAAAAGCAGAGAGTTATGATGCTGTAAACAAAACAATTACTTGGAGAATATTTGTTAATAATAATAAAACTAAGTTAGGACAAGTAGTAGTTACAGATAATATTCCTTTAGGTCAAGAATATGTTGAAGATTCTGCAGGTATAAACAATAATGCTGATAATAGTTTATTTAATTATAAAAAGGCAGATGCTAATGATACAGAAAAAACAGGAACTTTAACTTATAATTTTAATAAAGAAATAGATGATGTATATGAAATTACTTTTAAAACTAAAATTATAGATAATTCTATTTTTTATACAAATGGTCAGAAGAAAGTGAAGAATACAGCTAGTATAAGTGGGGATGTTATACCATCAAGGGTATCTGTTACTGCAGAAAAACCAATTAATAATACAGTAATTAGTAAAGCTGCTAATTATCAATTGGGAAATGACTATATAGACTGGAATGTTATTATAAATTCTAATTCCATTCCAATGGGAAAAGTAATTCTTGAAGATAATTTACAAGAGGGCTTAGAATTAGATACAGCAACAGTAGAGCTATATAATCAAACTTTGAATTCTGATGGAAAATTAATCAAGGGAGAAGCTGTTAAGTTAGATAAAAATAGTGTCCAATATGATACTAATACTAGAAAATTTATATTTAATTTTTCAAATGAAGTAGATAAACCATATTTATTAACATTTAGGACAAATGTTATAGATAAAAATAAACAATCATTTTCTAATACAATACAATTTAAGGGAGGAAATGGAAAGGAAGAAAGTACTTCAAATAATATTAAGGTTGAATTTCAATCTGGTGGTGGTAGCGCAATAGGTACAAGAGGATCAATTACAGTTTTAAAAGTAGATAAGGATAATAAAACACTTAAGGGAGCAAAATTTAATTTAATAGATAGATATGACAATGTAATAGCTACAGGAGAAACTAATGAAAAGGGTGAACTAAAATTCAATAAAATTAAATTTGATATACCATACACTGTAAAAGAAGTAGTAGCACCAGAAGGATATATTTTAAACCAAAATAATATTTATGAGTTTACTATAAATAGTGCAGATGATAATAAGAATATATCTTACACATTTGAAAATGAAATTATTAAAGGGTCACTACAAATAAATAAATTTAATGAAGATAATGTTCCGCTAGAGGGAGCAGAATTTACTGTTTATGATTCATCTGATAAAGAAATTAAAAGTGCTGTAACAGATAAAAAAGGCTTAGTTAAATTTGAAAACTTAGTTTATGGAAGTTATTATTATGTTGAAACTAAGGCACCAGAAGGCTATATATTAAATAGTGATAAATATGCTTTCGAGATAAAAGACAATGGAGTAGTTCTAAA
>NZ_JABUTB010000130.1 GCF_021443865.1 Clostridium sp. | reverse complement strand
ACTGGCCACCACTCTAAATTGTTAAACTTATTTTTAATATGAAAATTTACAATTATTAGTGCTATAATAATTTAAATATTGTTTTTTAATTTAATAAGAATTTTTACACATAATATAAGGGATGGAATAAAATTTGAAATAAATTATAAGGCAAAGGATTTTAATATGGATAATAAAAATTTTCAATCAAAAACAGGTTTTAACTTAGAAAACACTTATTTAACTCTTCCAAATATATTCTTTAGTGAACAAAATCCAAAGGGTTCAAAAAATCCTAAACTTATTAAGTTTAATACTTCTCTTGCTGAAGAACTTGGACTTAATGAAGAAGTTTTAAACAGCGATTTTGGTCTTAATATATTTGCAGGAAATGAAACTTTCCCAGAAATTGTACCAATTGCACAGGCTTATGCAGGTCATCAATTTGGTCATTTTACAATGCTAGGAGATGGTAGAGCACTCTTATTAGGAGAACATGTAACTAAAGATGGTAAAAGATATGATGTTCAATTAAAAGGGTCTGGTAGAACAATCTATTCAAGAGGTGGAGATGGTAAGGCAGCTCTTGGACCTATGCTTAGAGAATATATTATAAGTGAAGCAATGAATTCACTTGGAATTCCTACTACTCGTAGTTTAGCTGTAGTAACCACAGGTGAATCAATTGCACGTGAAAAAATTGAACCTGGAGCAGTATTAACTCGTATAGCATCTAGTCATATAAGAGTTGGAACTTTCCAATATGCTGCTAGATATACAAATTATGAATCTTTAAAAGCTTTAGCTGATTATACAATAGAAAGACATTACCCAGAGGGATTAAATAAAAAAAATCCTTATTTATATTTACTAGAAGAAGTAATTAAAAAACAAGGAAGCTTAGTATCTAAATGGCTTCAAGTAGGATTTATCCACGGAGTTATGAATACTGATAATGTAAGTATTTCTGGTGAAACAATAGATTATGGACCATGTGCCTTTATGGATACTTATGACCCAGCAACTGTTTTTAGTTCTATAGATCATCAAGGTAGATATGCATATGGTAATCAACCTAATATAATGGCATGGAATTTAGCAAGATTTGCAGAAACGCTAATACCTTTATTAAGTGATAATCAAGAAGAAGCAATAGATATAGCTCAAAATGCAATCTCTAAATTTAATGATATATATAAAGAAGATTATATTTCTGGAATGAGATTAAAATTAGGCTTATTTAATGAAGAAAATGAAGATGAGCAATTAATATATGATCTCTTAACTTTAATGCATAAAAATGCTGCAGATTATACAAATACTTTTAGGGATTTAACTTTGGAGAAAAAAGATAGTATTCCAATGTTTACTACATCTGAATTTAGTAATTGGTATAATAAATGGAGTGAAAGATTATCTAGACAGAATAACACAAAGGATGAAGTAATAAAATTAATGAAAAGTGTAAATCCATCAATAATTCCTCGTAATCATCGTGTAGAAGAAGCTATTAAAGCTGCAGTGAAAAATTATGATTATAGTATAATGATGAATTTATTAAAAGTATTGTCTAATCCTTTTGAATATAGTGAAAATCAAGAAGAATATGCAACATTACCAAAGCCTACAAATATCCCATATAGAACATTTTGTGGGACATAAAAGTATATTGTATATATAAATAAGTTTTCTAATAGAAACAGTTATAAAAACAACTGTTTCTATTTTTTCATTAAATATATTTTATTATAATTGAAAAAAATATGTGAATACTTGATATATTAGTCAAAAGGATGTATTATAATAATTAATAATAATTATTAATTAATAAAGGAATTTGTATTTATATATTAATTAACATAAAAGGGGTGGACATAATGAATATTTTAATAGGGATTCTTATACCGTTTATAGGAACATCATTAGGGGCGGCTTGCGTTTATGCAATGAAAAAAGAAATTAGTAAAAGGACACATAAAATTTTACTAGGATTTGCTTCTGGTGTTATGATAGCGGCATCAATATGGTCATTAATTATTCCAGCTATTAATATGTCAAGTGGTATGGGAAAATTAGCTTTTGTTCCAGCAGCTGTTGGTATATTATTAGGTGTTATATTTTTATTTTCTTTGGACAAGATTATTCCACATATGCATATAGACAGTAATAAGCAAGAAGGAATAAGTAAATATAATATAAGTAAAACAACAAAACTTATATTTTCAGTAGTCCTTCATAATATTCCAGAAGGAATGGCTGTAGGGATTACTTTTGCAGCAGTTATGAATGAAGGAAATGCTATAAATTTTGCTTCTGCTATTGCACTTTCTTTAGGAATAGCAATTCAAAATTTTCCAGAAGGTGCTATAATATCAATGCCACTTAGGAGTGAAGGTTTAGGAAAAAATAAATCTTTTATCTATGGAGCTTTATCTGGAATAGTAGAACCTATAGCAGCTGCAATAACAATACTATTTTCTAGTTTTATTACACCATTTATGCCTTATTTACTTTCCTTCGCTGCAGGAGCCATGATATTCGTAGTTGTAGAAGAATTAATTCCTGAAGCTGCTGTAGATAATGCATCAGATAGTAGTGCATTAGCATTTTCTTTAGGCTTTATAATTATGATGATTTTAGATGTGACTTTGTCTTAAAATATTGTAATTACTAAAATATAAATAATTTTAAGTAGATAATGAGAGATCATTGTCTATTTTTACATAAAAACTTAATTCATTATTATAGGATTATGTACTAATAAAATGCATAAGACTATTTTTATTGATAGAAAATATATAGTATAAAATAATATCTTATATAATAGTAAGAAAATATTTAATTATCTCATATGATATATTAATTTATTATTTTATAAAATTTAATTTAAGTTGAAAATGAGGTATAGTAATGAATAATATTATTAATCAAGCTAAATTAATAAAAGATGATTTAATAAATTATAGGAGAACAATTCATAGTAATCCTGAAGTAGGTGATAATTTACCAGAAACAAAAGCTTATGTAATAAGTAAGTTAAAGGAATTTGGATATGATCCAAAGGAGATATGTGAAAGTGGAATAGTGGCCACAATTAAGGGAAAAAAAGAAGGAAAAACCTTTTTATTAAGAGCTGATATGGATGCACTGCCAGTTTCAGAAGCTACTGAATGTGAGTTTAAATCAACTAATGGTTTTATGCATGCATGTGGGCACGATATGCATACAGCAATGTTATTAGGTGCTGCTAAACTACTTAAGGAAAATCAAGATGAAATAGAAGGAACTATTAAGTTAGTATTTCAACCAGATGAAGAGGGATTTACTGGTGCTAAAAAGATGTTAGCAGCAGGAGTACTTGAAAATCCTAAGGTTGATGCAGCTATGGCAATGCATGTTCATTCAGGCACACCTTCTAATGTTGTATTATGCGGTTTAGGAACTAGCATAGCAGGCTGTAATAGATTTAGGATTGTTGTAAAAGGAAGAGGATGTCATGGAGCTATGCCAGAACTTGGAGTTGATCCAATTAATATAGCGGCACATATATACATATCACTTCAAGAAATTATCTCTAGAGAAATATCAGCTACTAAGTCAGCAGTTGTAACAATAGGTAAGTTTGCTGGTGGAGATGCACCAAATATAATACCTAATGAAGTTATTATGGAAGGAACTATTAGAAGTTTAGATAAAGAACTAGGAGAATTCATATTTAATAGAATAAATGAAATAGTAGTTTCCACTGCTAAAATGTTTAGAGGTGAAGCGGAATTAATAGAATTATCATCAGTACCACCATTAGCAAATAATACTGATTTAGCTAAAGAAATCACTTCTTATGTAAAAGAGTTAATAGGAGAAAAATCTGTTGTTTTATTTGAAGGTGGAGGAATGGGCTCAGAGGACTTTGCTTCTTATTCATATGAGGTCCCAAGTGTTTATCTTATGTTAGGTGCTGGAACAAAAGAAGAAAATCCTTTATATGGTGAACCAATGCATAATGAAAAAATTGTATTTAATGAAGATATATTAGTAACAGGGGCAGCAATGCATACATATTCTGCAATTATGTGGTTGAAAAATAATAATTAATTTTAAAAAAGGCATTTAATAAGTGCCTTTTTATTTCATTAATAGAATAAGTATTATATAATGGTATAAAAATACTATTTAATATAAAAAATGAGAGGAGTAGTGATTTTATGATTAAGTGGGGAATTATAGCACCAGGTTCAATCGCTAATGCTTTTGCAAAGGAAGTAAAAAATACAAAGGATGGAATTCTTTCTGCCGTTTATGGAAGAAATGAAGATAAAACAAAAGAATTTGCTAAAATACACAAAATAGATAAATATTATAGTGATATAGATGAGTTTTTAAAGGATGAGGATATAGATGCTGTTTATATAGCCACACCTCATAATGTCCACATGGAATATGCAAAAAAATGTGTAAAAGCTAAAAAACATATATTATGTGAGAAATCCTTTTCATACAATTATAAAACAGGTAAAGAGGTAATAGACCTAGCTAAAGAATATAATGTATTTAGCTGGATGTTCTGGCACACGCCTGTAATTCAAGAACTTGAGAGACTGAGGCAGGAGGATTGCCGTGAATTCAAGGCCAG
>NZ_JABUTB010000012.1:8593-34208 GCF_021443865.1 Clostridium sp. | reverse complement strand
ATTTGACTTCTATCTGCTTGATATACTGGCTTGCCATCTATAAATCTTTTTACTATAACAAAAAGATTATCAAAAATAGGTATAGCTAATGCTAATATAGGTATAAATATACTCATTAATGTAGCTTGTTTAAAAGCTCCATCCAAAGCAATTATACTTAAAATAAACCCTAAAAAGTTTGCACCTGAATCTCCCATAAAAATTTTAGCCGGATAATTATTATACTTTAAGAATCCAAGTGTAACTCCAGAAACAATTAATGACATAGTAATTGATTCACTTTGCTTCAATATAATTGCTGCTCCTGCAAAGGTAATAGAAGATATAAGAGATAATCCCCCAGCCAGTCCATCCATTCCATCTGACCAATTAATAACTGTTGTTACTCCAAATATCCATGTAATTGTTAGTATTAATTGTAGACTATTAGATAAAACTATATATTCCCCTGTAAAAGGATTAGTAAAACCTCTAAATACAATTCCTGAACTATATATTATATATGCTGCTATTAATTGAATTATTAATCTTGGATATATTGGAAACTCTTTTCCTCTAGTTTTATAATAATCATCAACTAGTCCTATCACTAAAATTAGTAACGATCCTATAAATATCCAAATTTTTTCCTTTGTTAATGTATAGTTGTTTGTTAAAAAGTAAACTATAAAAAACCCTATAAACATTGCTAATCCACCACAAAGTGGAGTTTCTTTATTATGTTTTTTTCTTTTTGTTGGTTTATCAGTAAAACTAAATTTAGTAAATAATTTCATTAACCATGGTGTTATAAAATAAACTATTAAAAATGATAGTACTAAAGATAAAATATATCTCATAATATACTCCTTAAAACTTACTGCAATTTTATTATGTAAACAATCATTATCTAATTATACTATTATCACTTGCTTTTATCAATGACAAAAGGATGGCGATTTTTTAATCAAATAATAAAAGAGGCTGTTTCCAGCCTCTCCATTAACTTTTTGCTTGTATAATATCTTTAACTTTCATAAGTCTAGTTAAAGCTCCTCTTTCATTTTCATCTAACTTCATTCTAATATATTTAATAGTTTCTTGTAATGAAGGTATTGTCATATATTCAAGAGCATTAACTCTTCTTCTAGTCTTTTCAATTTCATCTGCCATTAACTGAGTTGACTTCTCAACTTCTGCTAATTCTAATAATTTAGGTAATATAGTATATAATTTAGCAATAGAATCATCTAATTCTGATGACGTAGTCGCAAAACCATATGGGAAGATACTACCTTCATCACCTTCAAGTTGCCTATGAAAGTCCATTTTAGGAACATTAACACTCATTATATTTTTAGTTCCTACTTCAACAGAAATACTTTCTTTTGGATAAGCTACTGCTTCTTCTAAAAATTCTGAGCTCATAACAGCTCTAGCCATAACAAAATCCTTAAGTGCTCCTTGAAGCTCTGCTTCTACAGATTTTCTTAATTCATTATTATATTTGACAAGATTAACGAATTGCCTCATAAGCTCATCTTGCTTATCCTTTAAAAGTTTATGTCCTCTTGTTGCTGTAGCTAATCTTTTCTTTAGCTTAGACATCTCCATTCTAGTAGGATTGACATTTAATCTTGCCATGGCTATTCTTCATCTCCCTTTGGCATATACTTTTCAAGATACTCATCTCTAATTCTTTTAAGTTCTGTTTTTGGAAGTATCTTTAAAAGTTTCCATCCTAATTGTAAAGTTTCTTCTATGCTTCTATTTGTAGTAAAGCCTTGAGAAACATATTGCTCTTCAAAAGCTTCTGCAAACTTAGCATATTGCTTATCTATATCTGATAATGCTGATTCACCTAAAATAGCTGATAATTCTTTTGCTTGCTTTCCTTGTGCATAAGCTGAGAATAATTGATTCATTGTGTCAGCGTGATCTTCTCTAGTTTTATTTTTACCAATTCCCTTATCTTTAAGTCTTGAAAGTGATGGTAAAACATCTATTGGAGGCATAATCCCCTTTTTATATAACTCTCTGGAAAGAATTATTTGTCCTTCTGTTATATATCCAGTTAAGTCTGGAATTGGATGTGTTTTATCCTCTTCTGGCATTGTTAAAATTGGAATTTGAGTTATAGAACCCTCTTTTCCTCTTAATCTTCCTGCTCTTTCATATAATGTTGAAAGGTCAGTATATAGATATCCTGGATATCCTCTTCTTCCTGGAACTTCTTTTCTAGCAGCTGAAACTTCTCTTAAGGCTTCTGCATAGTTTGTTATATCAGTCATTATAACAAGTACATGCATTCCCTTTTCATAAGCTAAGAATTCTGCTGCAGTAAGAGCCATTCTAGGAGTTGCTATTCTTTCTATAGCTGGATCCGAAGCAAGATTCATAAATAGTACTGAATTATCTATAGCACCAGTTTTATTAAATTCATCTACGAAGAATTGAGATTCTTCGAAAGTAATACCTATAGCTGCAAATACAACTGCAAAATTAGAGTCTGAATTTAAAACTCTCGCTTGTCTTGCTATTTGTGCTGCTAATTGTGCATGAGGAAGTCCTGATGCTGAGAATACAGGTAGCTTTTGTCCTCTTACCAATGTATTTAATCCATCAATTGCAGATATTCCTGTTTGTATAAATTCTGATGGGTAATCTCTTGATACTGGATTAATAGCTTCTCCATTTATATCGTATCTTTTTTCAGGTATTATATTAGGACCATTATCAATTGGGTGTCCCATACCATCAAATATTCTTCCAAGCATATCTGAAGAAACACCAAGTTCAAGTGGCTTCCCTAAAAATCTAGCTTTTGTTTCTTTTAAATTAATTCCTGATGAACCTTCGAAAAGTTGAACCATAGCTTTTGTCCCATTAATTTCAAGAACTTTTCCTCTTCTTTTCTCACCAGTTTGAAGTTCAACTTCAACTAATTCGTCATATTTAACACCTTCAACACCTTCAACCATCATTAAAGGTCCTACAACTTCTGTTACTGTCTTATATTCTCTAAGCATCTAGAACACCTCCTTCTTCAGTTATTAGTGTATCTATAGCAGACTTTAATTCTACTGCAATCTCATCCATCTTATTTATATTATCTTCGTGAATGTATTTACTTCTTGCAATCTTATCTCTAATTTCATCTAAGCCTAAGATTTTATTTAAATAAACCCCTGCTTTTAATGCTCTTTCTGCTTCCTTTCTGAAAAGAAGTATTAATTTTAACATCTTATATTGCTTATCAAGTGAAGAATATGTATCAACTTCATGGAATGCATTTTGTTGAAGATAATCTTCTCTTATTGATTTAGATACTTCTAATTTAAGTCTATCATTTTCAGACAGTGCATCAATACCAACAAGGCTTACTATTTCTTGAAGTCCTGATTCTTCTTGAAGTAAAGTCATAGCTTCTTGTCTTAAAGCTGACCAATCTGATGAAACTTTTTCATTCATCCATGCATCAATAGTATCTGCATATAATGAATATGAATTTAACCAGTTTATTGATGGGAAATGTCTCTTATATGCTAATTGAGCATCTAGACCCCAGAAAACTTTAACTATTCTAAGAGTTGCTTGAGTAACTGGTTCAGAAAGGTCTCCTCCAGGAGGTGATACAGCTCCAATTGCTGTTACAGCACCCTGTCTACCGTCTTTACCTAAACATACTACCTTACCAGCTCTTTCATAATAATCAGCAAGTCTTGAACCAAGATACGCTGGATAACCTTCGTCCCCTGGCATTTCTTCAAGTCTTCCTGACATTTCTCTTAATGCTTCTGCCCATCTTGATGTTGAATCAGCCATTATTGAAACTGAATATCCCATATCTCTAAAGTACTCTGCAATAGTAATTCCTGTATATATACTAGCTTCTCTAGCTGCAACTGGCATATTTGAAGTATTCCCAATAAGAACTGTTCTCTTCATTAAGCTCTCACCAGTTTTTGGATCCTTAAGTTCTGGGAACTCATTAAGAACGTCTGTCATTTCATTACCACGTTCTCCACATCCAACATATACAACTATTTCAGTATCCCCCCATTTAGCTATTTGGTGTTGAACTACTGTTTTACCAGCTCCAAATGGTCCTGGAACTGATGCAGCTCCACCCTTAGCAACAGGGAAGAATGTGTCTACAACTCTTTGTCCTGTAGTCATAGGAGTATCTGGTTTTAATTTTCTTGCATATGGTCTTCCTTTTCTTGCTGGCCATTTTTGCATTAAAGTAACTTCTTTATCACCCTTTTCAGTTTCTACTATACAAACAGTATCAACTACAGTGAAATCACCAGATTTAATTTCTTTTATTTTTCCATTTACTCCATAAGGTATCATTATCTTATGAAGAATAACTGAAGTTTCTTGAACTGTTCCAATAATATCTCCAGATTCTACTATATCTCCTACCTTAACTGTAGGATTAAATTTCCAAACTCTTTCTCTATTTAATGACTTTACAACTACACCTCTTTTTAAAAATGGTGAGTTTGCTGCTTTTTCAAAAGCATCAAGTGGTCTTTGAATCCCATCAAACATTGATTCAATAAGACCTGGTCCTAATTCTATACTTAATGGTTCTCCAGTTGTAAATACTGGGTCTCCTGGACCTATTCCTGTAGTCTCTTCGTAAACTTGGATAGAAGCCCTATCATTTCTCATTTCTATGATTTCTCCAATAAGACCCTTTTCGCCAACTTTTACCATATCGAATATATTTGCTTCTTCCATCCCTTCAGCAACAACTAAAGGACCTGCAACCTTAATTATCTTTCCGGTCTTCAACGTACTAACCTACCTTCCTATAAAATATTAACGCCAACAGCTTTTTCCACACTATCACTAATTCTCTTAAGTCCAATATTCAATGAACCCTGATTACTTGGAATCAATATTACAGATGGAAGTATTTGTTCGTTATAACGTGCTATAGTTTCTTCTATGTTTTGAGCGATTTGCTCAGTAACAAATATTACTGCATAATTATTTCTAGCACAATTATCTACTGCTCTTCTTGCTTCATCAGCTTCCACTACTGGAAATACATCTATGCCTAAAGCTTTAAATGCTAAAACTGAATCTTTATCGCCAACTACGGCTATCTTCTTATGCATATATATCACGCAACCTTTCTCTTATTACTTCCTCAGCAATATTATTAAGCTTGCCGACCATTATAATTCTTATTACTTTTATTTCTGTTTCCTTGGCATAAATATAAGATAATAATTTTTCTGGTCCAAATGTAACCAACTTAGAATTTTTCATTAATTCCATGATATAGTTATCACTTAATTTTTCTAAAAGACTTGCAGATTCTGTTGCAATATATCCATCAAATCCTTCTCTAATTAAATCTGAATAAATAGTACTTTGTAATTTTGACATTATATTCTCTGGTGATTCGTTTAATAGAGAAATTAATTTATCGCTATCTATTGCACCACCATCAACTATAACTTCTTGTGCAAAATCTCTTCCCTTATTTTGTTTCTTAATTCTAAGTAAGGTTCTAATATTAGTAGAATCAATCATAGCTTTAACTAAATTATCTATAAACTTATAATTTAAAGCCTTATTAATTTCTACTAATTCCTTATACATATATTTATCTATAATAATATCTATTTTTTGAGGATCTTTAGTTTCTTCAAAAGCCTTCATAGCTTCTTGAATTCCTTTGCCTAAAGTTCCATTTAAACTTCTTAAATTATCAGAATCTATCTTACGCTTCACTTCAATTAAGTCTAAATTTCCTAATTTTATAAGCATTGATGATAAATCCTTGCCTAATACCTTTTCCTTTAAAAGAACCTTAGCATTATGATAATAATATTTTAAGATCATTATCTTAACAACATCTTTAACAGGGCTTATTTCATAAACCAAATCATATACCCTTTTTAATTCTGCTGCTAATATTTCATCATAATCTTCTGGTCTTTTTACATTTGCTGAAACATTTGAGTACTCTGTCTCATTTAATATTCTTAGTACTTCACTTGCTGAACTGGCTTCAATCATTCTCTCAACTTTTGACTTATCAAGAAGTCTAGTTTCTAGAACCCATATTCTTGATACTGCCTGGGTAAATTTCATTACATCCATCTCTTACCCTCCTTAATTAAATAACACACTTGCTACTTCAAACTCCAATTCATCTTTTAATGAACTTACTAAAGCTTCATAGGTATTATTTATTTCTATTCCATTTCTTTCAAGAATAAATCCACCTTTAAAATTTCTAGCATTAGGACTAAGTTTTATATTTCCTTTATCCCCTAATGCTTGATTTAAATCATATATAAAAGTAAGATCAACTAATTCCATTCCTTCTTTATTTAAAATTAAATTTTGTTCACCTATTTCGCCTAAAGAAAGTATTGAATTTTTAATAAATCTTAAAAAATCATCTCCAGTAATAGAAGATAATACATCTATACTTTTTTCAAAAACTTCTTTTATAACTTCTTGCTTTGCGGATAACTTATCATTTCTAACCTTTAGAGAAGCAGAAGATATAATTCTTTCTTTTCTGCTATTAGCTTCAGCCTCAGCCTTATGTAAAATTTCCTTTTCTAGTTCCTTGGCTTTAGCTATTTTCTTTGAAAGAATTTTATTCTTTTCTTCTTCAGCAGAAGCTAGAATACTTTCCTTTCTTTCTTCGGCATCCCTAAGGATTTTAGAAGTTAGATTATTTATATTTGCCATCGCCTAATCTCTCCAATCCTAGAATCCTTTATTTACTAACATAAATGAAATAACAAAACCTAATAATGCGTATGTTTCAACCATTGCAGCTAATATAATCCCTTTAGTGTTGTGATCTTCATTCTTAGCTAATATTTGAATACCTGCTGCTGCAACCTTACCTTGAGCTATACCAGACCAAAGTCCTGCAAATGCTATTGGAAGACCAGCCATTAATAAGTATAATCCTTGTTCAAATGGCATACCTGAAGTCATCTTAGTAAATATTAAGAAACCTATAACGAAACCATATAAACCTTGTGTACCTGGTAATAATTGAAGAACTAACGCTTTACCAAACTTATCTGGTTCTTCTGTAATTAAACCTGTAGCTGCTTCACCAACTATACCAACACCTTTTGCTGAACCTATCCCTGATAAGCCAACTGCTAATGCAGCTCCAAGTGCTGCGAATATTAATCCTCCATTATTTTCTATAAAAAATTGAATCCATGACATTTCCATTTGTAATTCCTCCTAATTTCTTTTGATCCTTATATACTTTTCTGAACTTTTGAACGCTTTAAATGGCTTTCCACCACCATCATAAAATTTTCCAAAGTATTCAACATATTGAAGTCTCGCTGTATGAACATAGGCTCCAAGTAAAGATAATCCTAAATTGAATATATGGAATAATAAAAATAATATTGGTCCTACTATTATTGCTGCTACTCCAGGTAAAGTATGAATTAATAAATTCAATGCACCTGCAATAGAACCACCTGCAAGGCCTAAAGCCATAAGTCTTGTATAGGAAACTAAGTCCCCTACGTATCCAGTAATACCATATAAAGCATATAGTCCCTGACCTGCTTTAGCTCCAAAGGATTTTTCTTCTTTTCCACCTGCAATAACTATTAATACTGCACCTATAATGGCTGTAATAATAAATAATGTATTTAAGAAACCTGGTAAACTTAAGAATTTTACTGCTGCTATTCCTCCTAATGATAATAATGTTATTATCCAAGAGCCAGCATCAAGTAATGCGTCCTTACCTCTTCCTAATCTTATCAAACTATAAGCTTTTATAAATAGCCCAAAGAATATTTGAATAACTCCTAAAGCTAAAGATAATACAACTATAGTCATTACATCCTTATTGGTATCAATTAATTTGAATGGCATTGCAATTGCATCTCCAAAGAAAGATCCATACACTATGCCAAAGAATATTGTTGGAAAACTTAAGTAGAAGAAAAACTTCATAAAGTCTTTCATACTGTCGTTTAACTTTAATAATTTTAATGCCACAAGTGAAGCTATTAAAACTACTAATCCATATCCCACATCAGCAACCATCATACCAAAGAATATTAAGTAAAATGGTGTAAGAAGTGGAGTCGGATCAATTTCATTATATTTTGGGTAACTATACATTCCAGTTACACTTTCAAAAGCTGAAACTAATTCTCCATTCTTTAATTTTATAGGAACATTATCTATTTCCTCTTCCTTAACATCTTCAAATTCTATGTAATAATCATCATTAAGAACCTTTGAACATATAGTTCTTAAGTCCTCACTATCTTCTTCTGCTATCCAACCTTGTATAGCAGAAACATTTTTTGTCTTTAAAAAGTTGCTAGATGCTTTTATTCTTTCAACCTTACTAGCGAAGTAGTCATATGCTAGTTCCAACCTTTGTAAATCTTCTTCAAGATCAGATATTTCTTCTTGAACAAAGAATTTTTTAGATTGAATTTCTTCTATCCTATGTTTAAAGTCAAAAATAAGTTTTAATGGTACATCTGTATATTCTGTTTTAAAAGAACTAAATCCAATACTCCTTAATACTTCAGAAACACTTTCATCATATTCCTTATTAGCTAAAATTAATAAATTAACATCATTAGTACTTCTTGAGATTATTTCAATATAGCAATTTGATAATTCTTCAAGAAGTTTTTCTTCATATCCCTTAGCTATTGTTCCTAAATAATAGGATATATTTCTTAATGACTTTAGTTCATCAAAAGCAATATCCAAGTTTTCCCATGGTGTTAAATTATCTATCTCAGATTGTAGCTTTGTAACCTCTGAGTCTAACTTTACTAACTCGGCTTCCTTCTCTTTAGCTTTATCATAGCTATCTACCCAATTAGATGAATTAACTTGTTCTTCTAATTCATCTAAAGTTAAAGTTAGTTTTTCTTCTCTTAATGCTTTTAATCCTGATTTCTTAGGAACATATTTATTGAAGAATTCAACTCCAAATTTTGCTTTTGATAGGTTTTCTTCGTATTGAGAACACTCTACTTCATCGTTATCCTTAGATAAACTTTTCAAATCTTCATACTTTTCAAGAAAATCTTCATCTTGTAAATTAATAAATTCAACATTAGATAAACCTTGAATTTCTTTTAAAAACTTTGACTTTTTAGATTCAAAGGTAAGTAAAGTGAACTTCTTCATCTTAACTATTGCCATGAATCTTCACTATCCTCTCAACGATTAAATTAATAGCATTATTTTTCTTATCACTAGAAATATTTTTTATTTCTTGCACTTCTGTTACGCCTTTATCTAATATAGGCTTAGCTTCAGAATTTCCATCCTCTTCTGCTTTTTTAATTATTTCTTTTTTCATCAAATTAGCAGAATTTATAATTTTATCATATTCTTCATCAGCTAATAAACTTGCTTCTTTAATTATTTCCTTTGATCTTAATGTAGCATCTTTAATTATTTTTTCTGCTTGATCTTCAGACTTTTTAATATCATTTATTGCTTCTAATGCCAAAATCTCACCACCTTTATTATATTAAATAACAATAATAATATAGTTATTAATACTTTAAGTAGTATTAATTACTTTTTCTATATTATACACTATTCCTTAATTTTTTCAATGTTTTTATTGTTTTTTTGCATAAATTATGAATTTTATATATTTTTTAAATAATTTTTCTTTGATTAATTTAACAAATTAATTGTTAAGAAAATTAATCTATTTCATTATCAACATGTACTATATCACCTTCATATCCGAATAAGAAATAATCCTTCTCTTTAACTATTATCGATGATTCTTTAAATACATTAATATTTATATTAAAACTCTCTAAATAATAATTTTTAAAGGAATATTTTTCTCTTAATTTTTCTTTCAGTTCTTCCTCTTCAATTTTATCGATACCCTTACCAATAAAATCAGGTATTCCTCTTTTTTTGTTAAAGCTTAAATAATCATACCTTAATATTTCATTTAATATAGAATTATCTTCTTTTAATATTTCCATATTAAAATCTAAAAATACTCGATAGTACTCACTATTTCCTATATTTCTATTAAAGTATCCTTTAGCCTCAAAATAAGTTCCCAATTCATAGTAAAAATCAAAAGGTGTATCAAACTTTTTAACAAAATATTTTATTATGTTATTAAATTTTTGAGAATTATAGTACTTATCTACCATTTCCTCAACTTTCTTCAATTTAAGAAGTTCTTCATAACTTATAGAATTAGTTTTTAATATCTCATATGGTGGATATGGAGAATATTTCATTCCATATTCCTCTGCTTCTTCTCTCATTGATGAACCTCTAAGAAGCTTTAAGAAGCCTAATTGTATTTCTTCTGGAGATATACTATATACATTATTAAAGGATTTTTTGAAAGAATTGTAATCTTCTCCTGGTAATCCAGCAATTAGATCAAGATGTTGCTTAATATTTCTTATTTTAAGAAGCTCATCAACCTTTTCCTTTATATCACTAAAATTTACAAATCTATTTATTTTATTTAGAACTTCATCATTTGTAGTTTGAACTCCCACTTCAAATTGGAATCTATCTTTAGGAGCCTTTCTTAATAATTCAAGTTCGCCCTCTTTTAAAATATCAGCTGATATTTCAAAATGGAATTGAGTTTTAGTTTCTTGATTAATTAAAAACTCCCATATAGCCATAGTAAATTTATGATTACAATTAAAGGTTCTATCTACAAATTTGACTAATCTCACTTCTTTATCTATAAAATACTGTAATTCATTTTTTACCCTATCTATATCTAAAAATCTAACACCATGCACAGTAGATGATAAACAATATTTACAATTAAATGGACAACCTCTACTACCTTCATAATATACTATTTTATTATCTAAATCTTCATCTTCTTCATAGGGAAAAACTAGTTCATTCATATTCATTAATGGTCTTTTCCCATTAGAATGAACTTCTCCATTTATTTTATAATAAAGACCTCTAATGGATTTTATATCTCTATGACCAAGCTTATATTCAACAAACTCCCTGTATGTCTTTTCGCCTTCTCCTTCAATAATATATTCCCCATTTAGTTCTTTAAGTATGTTTTGACTATCATAAGATACTTCTGGTCCTCCATAAAGAATCTCAATACTTTCATCTACTAACTTTATTAAATTTGAAATTCTCTTTATCATTTCTATATTCCATATGTAAGTAGAAAAAGCCACCACACTCGGCCTTTCCTTAATTATTTCTTCTAATATTTTTTCTTCCCTATCATTTATAGAAAACTCTCTAATTTTACATTCATAATCCATGTCCTTTGTATAGGCCTTTAAATATCTAACAGCTAAATTACTATGTACAAACTTAGAATTTAAAGCTGTAAGTAAAATTTTCATAAGTATATCTCCCTTCGAACTTAAACTATATTTTCCTACCTCTTATAAAATGAATGTCCTCCCATAATTTAGTTTCCTCTATTATATAATATTTTTCAATAAGTTTCTCATTTTCTTGACTATTAGATTTTATTATAGGATTCAAATTTTTAAATTCAAACTCTTTATATTTTCCAGAGGGCAATAATGCTATTATCTTATTATTTATCATATCTCTCACTTCCTTATTAATATCCCATATAAGTAGTTCTCCCCCAGATTTGATATATTTACTTACTTCCTCTATTAATTTTAATCTATTTGAATTGTTCCAAATATTACTTAAACAAAAAAACATAGTACAAGTATCATATTCTTCTTCCTTTAAAACATGATAATTATCCCCATTAATATAATCTACTGATATTTCATTCATTATATCCTTTGATATATTGTAAATTACTCCAAAACTTTCTCCTACATCTAAAATATTTCCCTTTAGGACTACATCCGATAAATTTAATACTATTGTTTTTCCCATCTCATCATACCTCCATATTACATAAGTTACATTATATTTATATTAGTACTTCTATAAATTTATTATTATTTTTTATTAATATTTAAAAATCTTTCATTATTCATATTTCTATTTTCTAGAGAATACATATAAGTGTATTGATTGGGGGTGAAAATTTTGAAAGAAGATAGCTTTCTAAAGAATTCTGTGCTGCTGACAGCATCAAATATTACCACAGGTATATTGGGATTTATTTTCTCAATTTACTTATCAAATCTTATAGGTCCTGTGGGTGTTGGACTTTATGGTTTAGTTATGCCTATTTATAATCTCTTCATTTGTCTTATGACTGCTGGAATAATAGCTGCTATATCTAAAGTTTCTGCTATATATAAGTCAAAGGGACAATATAATAATATAAGTAAAACAATAACATCAGTGGCAAGCTTTAATGTGATTTGGGCTATTTTTATAGGGGTAATGGTGTTTTTTTTAGCTCCTTACATAAGTAAATATGGAATTCATGATATGAGAACTATAAATGCAATTAGAATAACTTGTCCTGCCATGGTATTTATAGCCTTATCAAATATTCTAAAAGGATACTTTTATGGAGTTTCAAAAATAGTTATTCCTTCCTTTATCGATATTTTAGAAAAGGCTATGCGTATTATAACTATTACTTTGTTAATTTTTATATTTAAGTCTACTTCTATTACATCTCTTGTAACTTTAGCTTACCTTTCCCTTGCTATAGGTGAATTACAAAGCTTAATTTTACTTTTTATTTATTATAAAAGTCTTAGTAAAAAAGTTCCTAAATCATTTAACAAGCCAGAAAGAGCTTCTCAGCTATTATTTAATGTTTTGGTTATTGCATTGCCTCTATGTTTAAATGGATTTCTAGGAAATTTATTTGGAACAGCTTCTACCCTTTTAGTTCCAAGAAGATTAGCTGCTGCAGGGTTTGATACAACAACAGCACTAGGCATGATAGGTAAATTTAATGGAATGGCATTAACTATTGTAGCTTTCCCAATGATAGTTATTATGTCTATAAATTCATTAATAGTTCCAGATCTTTCTGAAACAATAAGTAGAAGAGATTACTATAATGCATCTATAAGAATAAAAAAAGTTATGAAAATAGCTTTCTTATTAGGATTAGCTACTACAGTAGTGTGTAACTTAGTTCCTAACTCTCTAGGTGAAATGTTCTTTAATAGAAATGACTTAGGCGACTATATTAAAACTGCTTCCTTAAGTGCTCCTATATTCTTCACAGCAAGTACAATGTTTGGAATATTAAATGGTTTAAATAAACAAGGAATAATCCTTAGAAACTCATTAATAGTATCTACAATAGAAATTATCTGTTTATTTATATTCATAGGTATTCCAGGTGTTAATATAATGGGGTATGGTATAACCTTATTTATAACTTCTAGCATAAGCTTATTTATAAATCTTAGAGAAGTCCAAAAACATATATATCTAAATTTATCTATTAGTAATATAATAATTTTCACATTACTCGCTATATTATTATTTATAATATTAAAAGGACTTACTTCAAACATATTAAATAATTTTATTGTACTAAAAAATATTTTTCTTATTTTTATTACATTTTCAACCTTTGTAGCTTTAAGCTTCTTTGGAATAGAAGAATAAAGACAATGCAATTCAAATAATGCATAATGCATAATTGATAATGCGTAATTATTGAAATAATTCAGGCGAGCTGAATTATGAAAATTGTAAACTCCCCTGGAGTTTATTCCTCCATCATTTACTATTTTTAGATTCTAAATGAATTTAATATTTAATTGTTTTAATTCCTCAATAAAAAAACTCCCGAAGGAGTTTTAACATTTATTCTTTCATTTTTTAATTTCTATTTTGCGAATGCAAAAGAGAATCTTCATTTTTCCATTTCCAAAACTCTGAAAGAGTTTTCACCTTAATTATGCATTGTGCATTACGCATTATTCATTACTTAAAGTAGTTCTTTTCTAAGTCTTCTTGGTAAGAACTTAAATAATTTTGGCGAAAATAAATCTAAGTCCTTCTTTCTAATTCCTCCAAAATAAATCATTGAATAAAGGTACACAACTCCCCCTATTCCTATTAATATGACAGTTGCTATAGCAATTACAATTTTACCTCCACCTAATGCTTCTGCACCTCTAAGAACAGGGAGTTTTGCAAGAAATATAACTAAAGTCATTAGTATAGAGCAAATCGTTGGCACTATTGCTTGTTTTACTATTGGAATATTCACTCTAAAGAATTGTTTGATTTTTCTATGATTTATTATAGTAGGTATTATAAATGATATAAAGGTTGCAATTACAGCTCCCATTATATTAATATTTGGATTTGAAACTAAAACTATGTTTATAACTATCTTTGCAAGTAATCCAAGACTTGCAGATACAATAATTAAATATAACTTATTAATTCCTTGTAAAATAACATTTTGTATAGTTGTTATTGACATAAATATTAATAATGTAGAACCATACATTAATAAACTATAGCCTGAGTTAGAAGGAAATAGAAATGTGTATATCTCCTTACTTAATATAGCTAACCCAAAGGTTGCTGGCATAACTATTATATACATTATTCTAAAGGCATAGCTAGTTTGTTGTTTTAAATCCTTCTTATTTTTATAAACAAATGCTTGTATAATCTTTGGAAATATAGATGTTCCAAGAGCCGTTACTATTGCAAGTGGTACATAAATAAGAGTTTTATAATATGAAAGGATTGCTGTTAAACTATCTATCTTGTCTTGATCAAAACCTGCAGAATTTAAGCTTCTTGCTAAAGTTATACTGTCTATAACCCCTGCAAAATTTTGAACTGCTGCCACTAATGTTATAGGAATAGCATACATAAATAACTTTTTAACTATTCTTTTATCAGAAACTCTTTTTCTAGTTGGATCGTGATTTAACTCTGCTTCTGCTTTATAATCCTTTTTGTTGTAAATATACATTATGTATATTATTGCAACGATTGCACCAAGTGAAGTACCTACAGTACCTCCAGCACTTCCCCATTCCTGTTTACTTGTAACAGCTAATAATAAGGCTGCAAAAATAAGACTTAGTACAACATTAATTAATTGCTCAATAATCTGTGATATTGCTAAGGATTCCATTTCTTCTACCCCTTGCATATATCCTCTAAAAGCAGCTAAAACAGCTGCAAAAATTATTGCAGGTCCTAGGAATAGAAATGTTAAAGCAGATCTTTCTCTATATATTAATTTAGATATTGGAAATGATAATGCCATAAATACTCCAGCTATTACTATACTGATTAATGCTAAATACTTTATTGATAACTTCATTGCTCTTAAAGCATCCTTATGATTTCCCATTGCCCTAAGTTCTGTTACAACCTTCGTTACTGCTGGTTGAGCACCTAAACTAGTTACTGCAATTAGAAATACAAATATATCATAGCCTGCTACATATATACCATATCCACCTTCCCCTAATACTCTTGTTAATAAGGGAACATATATTGCTGATAATAACTTACCAGCAATACCTGCTATTGATAATATTAAAAACCCACGTCCGGCTGATTTTTGTTCCATACTAATCACCTTTTATTATATTCTGAACTTAAATACATCATTTTTAATCTTTTTAAATACTGGTGGTAAGCTTTCTGTTATTGTTTTATTATTTAAATAACTTAATTTCTCTTGTGTATCTCTAAAAACAATTTTATATGCATATAAGAATTGGCAATCTAATCCAAATTTATTTGCAAAGAATGAATTTAATTTTCTATCTCCATACTTATTATCACCAATAATAGGTGCTCCTAGGTGAGATAAATGAGCTCTTATTTGATGGCTTCTTCCTGTTATCAAGTCTATTTCTAAAAGTGAATATGCAGTATTAGTTTGTATTGTTTTAACTTCCATAGCTATTTCCTTAGAATTAGGAACTTTTTCATCATAAATCTTAGAAATATTAGCATCTTCATTTTTCAGTATATAACCCTTATATAAGCCATCTTTAATTTTGCCCTTAACTAAGGCATTGTAATACTTTTCAACATTGCCTTCTCTTATTAATTCATTAACATTTCTTAAAGCTTCAAAGTTTTTACCAAATATAACTATACCTGAAGTGTTTCTATCTAATCTATTACATGGTGCTGGAGTAAAAGTCACTTCATTTTCAGGTAAATAATCACCTTTTTCATTTAAATATGATAATACATAATCAGTTAAACTTGGTTCCTTGCCTTTTTCATCTGGATGAACTAGGATATTAGGCCATTTTTCAACTATTAATATATTAGCATCCTCATAAGTGATTTTCATTCCACTTGCATTTACCTTAATGAATTTTGTTTCTGGTTTCTCTTTTGTACTTTGTATATATTTAATTTCAACTATGTCATCTACTTGAAGTGTATAATTTTCTTTTTGTTTTTTTCCATTAACTCTAACATCACCTTTTCTTAAGGCTTTAAATATTTTACTTAATGGAACATCCTTTAATAATTTTCTTAAAAATTTATCTAGCCTTTGGCCAGCTTCATTTGTTCCTATTTCTATTTTCAATAGTAATCACTCCTAGTTTTATTTTCTAAACTATTTTCCCCATTATACTAGATTAATATTATTTTACCTTCTTGTCAAATATTCAATAGCCATTTCACATTGCATTGCTACTCCAAGAGGTAAGCAATCCTCATCTATATCAAACAAATTACTATGAGCTGGATGAATAATATTTTTTTCTTTATTACCTGAACCTAAGAAATAAAACACTCCTGGTCTTTCATTTGCAAAATAAGCAAAGCTTTCTACTCCCATCTTAGGATATTTTTGAAGTAACACATTTTCTTTTCCTAAAACTTTTTCTGCTCCAATTTTAAATAACTCTACCATCTTTCCATCATTATAAAGATTAGGATAGGACTCTTCTATATCTATATCAGCAGACGCTCTAGAAGAATTACATATGCCTTCTACTATCTCTCTTAATCTTTCCTTTGCAAAGGCTCTATCTTCTTTACTCATAGTTCTAATAACACCACTAATTACAACCTCTTCTGGTATTATATTTTGAGCTGTCCCACCATGAATACTTCCAACAGTTATTACTGCAGGGTTAGCTGTATTTATTTCTCTACTTACTATTGTTTGAAGAGCTAGAACAATATGACTAGCTATTACTACTGGATCAACTGTAGTATGTGGATATGCTCCATGTCCCCCTGCCCCTTTTATCTTTATTGTAAATGGATTGGATGCTGCATTTACTACTCCATCCTTTACCATAATAGTACCACATTCTAAATTTTCTTCTACATGAAGACCACAAACACAATCTACTCTTGGGTTTTCTAATACTCCCTCTTCAATCATAAATCTAGCTCCACCTATAGTTTCTTCTGCTGGTTCAAATAATAATTTTACATTTCCACTAAATAAATCTTTGTTTTGATTTAATATTTTAGCAGCTCCCAATAAAATAGTAGTATGTCCATCATGACCACAAGCATGCATCTTACCTTCTACCTTTGATGAGTATTCACATACCTTCTTATCCATAAGAGGTAATCCATCAATATCTCCTCTTAAAGCTATAGTTTTTATATTATCACTATTACTTTCCTTAGTCCCTCTTATAATTCCACAGACTCCAGTTTTAGCTACTTCTATAAACTCTATGCCTTCTTTCTTTAAAAAGTCTTTTATAAACTTAGAAGTTTCATATTCCTCCATACCTAGCTCTGGATGTTGATGTAAAGTTCGTCTTATATTAATTAACTCATTTTTTATACTTATTGCTTGTTCTTTAAAATTCATAAATATTGCCCCCTTAATTGTATTTTTATGTAGTATTATCTATGTCCAGAAAACTTCAACATTGTCCCCATCTTTTAGTTTTTCTGTATATCCTACTTTGTTTCCATTTAACATTAAGTTAATTGTTCCCTTTGCTTCTCTTAAATCAAAAGAAACATAATTGAAAATATCAACAAATATATAATCCTTTTTGCCATGTAATTTTATCTTTGAATCATTAAAACTTACCTCTATTTCAGAAGTATCTTTTAATATTTCTTCTTCATTATTTACTTCTTCATATGTAATTAAGTTATCATTTTCATTAATAATATAATTATCACTTAAAGTTACTGAATCTTTTTTAATGTTTACTTCCTTATTAATTATATATCTTTTTAAATCCCCAATAGTGCTAGGAAGTATTATATTAACATTATCATTTTCTTTTATAAAATAATCTAGGCTTTCTTTGTTTTCATTAACTAAAATAATTGGTTCTAAGTTTATTATCTTATTATCAAGGTTAAAACTCTTACTATTGTATCCCTTTATTTCATTAATAATCTTAGGATTTGCATCACTGCCTGAAATAGCGTATATTATTTCAATATTATCCCCTGACTTAATTATCTTATCTAAGCTTTCTATACTTCCATTAACTTTAATCTTTGGACTTCTTCCTCGCTCTCCAAAAGCTACTCTTTTAACTCCATTTAATGTATATCTTAAATTCTTGCCATTCTTCGCCATTAACATATTAGGATTAATTCCAGCATGAATTATCACATCCATAACACTATGATTATGAGAATTAAACAAAGTAACTTCTGAACCATTTAAAGTAACATCAATAAAATCATTATTGCCATTTTTTATTGATGTTAATGCTATACCTAGTACTGTTACTCCTGCTGAGCCTAAATCATTATCACTAATACAATTCTCTATAGCCTTTCTATCTTTAATTGCTATTCTTTGAATCGGTATATTCATTATATCGCTTAATTCATTTATAAGACCTGGAGTATGAGCTCCTCCTCCTACTAAGAACAATGCACTTGGTGATTTATTAGCATTTAATTCAATAATCTTACCACCTATTGCTTCTGCTATTTTTCTGACTATTGGTTTAATACTCCTTAATATGTTTTCTGATTTTATAGTATTTTCAAAACCTATTACATCTGTATATGTTATATCATCACTTATTAATAAATTTCTTTTTATGTACTCTGCAGTATTAAAATCTACTAAGCATTCTTGTGCTATTGCCTCTGTTACTTCATCACCAGCAAGAGGAACCATTCCGTATGATGATACGCTATCCTTAGAACTTATTGCTATATCTGATGTACCAGCTCCAATATCCACTAAAGCTATATTTAAAAGTCTTAATTTTTGTGGTACTACAGCTTCAATAGCAGCAATTGGCTCTAAAGTTAAGTTATTAACTCTTAATCCAACTTTACTCATTACTGAATATAGTGAATCTACAACTGAGCGTGGTAAAAATGTTGCTATAGTTTCTACTTTTGCTTCTTCACCTTTGTGTCCAACTAAATTAGAAATAACAAATCCATTTAAAAAGTAATTTTTAACTGAATATCCTACACAATAAAGCTTACCTTCTGTAGTTTTATTTATTTCATTTTCAGCGGCCTTTAATGAAATTAACTCTAAACTTTTTACATCTTCATTAGTTATTTCATCATCTATGTTTAAGTTTATTATGCCTTCAGAATTTATGGTTTTTAGGAATCTTCCTGCTGCTGCAATGGATACATCTTTAAGTTCAATTCCTAATTCTGATTGAATTTCATCCACTATTTTTTTTACAGCCTTTGCAACTAAATCTATATCATGGATTTGTCCATCTATCATGGCTCTTTCTTCATGCTCTAAATATTTTTCGCATATTACTTTAAATTTATTATCTTCAACTATTCCAACAGTCCCTATTAGTGACCGTGTTCCCACATCTAGTGCAAATTTAGCCTTGCTTAAATTTACATTCTTCATATAATACACCTCATACTCTGTATAATATAGCTTATTTTCTCCTTTTATTGCCATAATAAAATTATACAGCCTAATATCTAATTAGTGAACTATTACTTACTTATTTATTATAATAAGATTATTTTCCATCAATACTTTAAGTGAAAAACTTTTATTTACTTTATCTCCAAAGTCTATTTTTATAAGATCTTTATTTATCTCTATAACTTTTCCACTGCCGTAAGCCTTATGAGTTATTACATCATTAACTTTTATTCCATAGTCTTCATTACTTTCTATTTCCTTAAACTTTCCTTCTATAACAAACCTAGATGCTTCTTTAAATTTTCCCCTTTGGGTTTTAGGAGAAAATATATATAAATTATCTATAGCTCTTGTTATTCCTACATAAAACAATCTTCTTTCTTCTTCTATATTTTCTTCCATTGAGGATCTATGTGGAATTGTTTCTTCATTTGCATTAATTAAAAATACATTTTTAAATTCCATCCCCTTAACCCCATGAATAGTACTTAAAATAACCCCTTCTTTTACATCCTTGCTCTCCTCAATACTTTCTTTAACTCTTTCAACATGAGAAAACAATTCTATAATGGTCTTAAGTCCATCAGCTGCACTTTTAAATTCTTCAACTATATCTTCTAAATCATCAATACTTTGATTGTATCTTTCTGAATACTCCCTTAAATAATCTATATAACCTAATTCTGTTATTACATACTGTATAGCTGATGATAATGATAGTTTATTTAAGTGAATAATATCCCTCCTTAATTCATCTAGTTTTTTAGCTTGATAAGGTGGAGTATCCTTCTTTTCAATTAATATATCAAAGGGACTTTTATCTTCTCTATAGGCTCTTAAATATTCTAAATTGCTCTTACTAACATATCTAAAAGGCTTATTTATTATATGTAAAAAGCTTTCCCTATCTTTAGTATTAATAGCTAATCTTAAATATGCTAGAATATCCTTAGCAATAAAGTGTTCAAAAAAGTTATATCCCTTATCTAAAAGAACAAATGGAATTCTTCTTCTTGTAAATGTATCAATAAGACTTCTAGCCTCCATATTAGTTCTATATAAAACTGCATTTTCACTTACATTATATATAGACTTTTCAATAATATTAGATATCTCTTCACCTTGATTCCTTTCATCATAAGGAGATGAAAACTTTATAATTCCATTAGTATTTTTATAAGAATTAATTTCCTTATTATTTCTTTTTAAATTATTCTTAATAACATCCTTAGATGCTTCTACAATATTTTCATTACTTCTATAGTTTATAGATAAATAAATCTTTTCTCCTCCATTAAAAATTTCTTTAAATGTCACCATATACTCTGGTTTAGAGCCCCTAAAACTATATATGCACTGATCTTCATCTCCCACTGCAAATAAATAATTATTTTTATTCATCATCTTTAAAAATGTTATTTGTAATTCATCACAATCTTGAAATTCATCTACAAGAACATATTTAAACAAATTTAAATATTTATTTAGTAGATTTTCATTTTCTTTAAATAATGTAATTACCTTAGTTGATAAATCATCGAAATCCCAAAGTTCATTTTTATTTTTATATTCTTCATACTTTTCTAAGGCTTCAACAAAAATGTCTTTAGATAAAGAAGGTTTAAATTCTTCAATACTTTTTAAAGAAGTCTTAAAAAGTGAAATATTATTAAGAACTTCCTTAATCTTATCTTCGCTAACTTCATCAGAATACTTGGTTAAAACTGACTTAATAATTCTATGAGCAACTCCACCTTGAATTATAGATATATTATAACCTTCTCTTAATAAAATTTTATAAAACAATCCATGAAAGGTTCCAAAAAATGGTGCAACCTCTCTATTAAATACATTTTTATATCTAGTCCTCATATTATCTGCTGCTGCCCTTGTAAAAGTAATTACAATTATATTTCCTACCTTAATATTTAAGTTGGTTACTAAATGATCTACTCTATTAATAATTACAGTAGTTTTACCAGAGCCAGGAGCAGCTACAACTAATACATTTTTTTCATTTATATAAACAGCTTTTTCTTGATATTTATCTAAATTAACCTTCATCTTATCTCCTCTTACTATTTATTATTGACTTTTTTATACTACAAATAACTATATTGTAATAATTTATTTATAGAGGTACAATAGGTATATGTTTCAATATTAATTTCTTTAGTATATTAATATTTAAAAAAGGAGAAGTATATGGAAAACTTAATCAGATTTGATGTTACTAATGAACGTAATTTAACCATGTTGGTAGACTTTTATGAACTAACTATGGCAAATGGCTATTTTAACAAAGAAATTCAAAATAGAATAGCTTATTTTGATATGTATTTCAGAAGGGTACCAGATGGTGGTGGATACTGTATTATGGCTGGAGTTGAACAATTAATTCAGTATTTAAACAACTTAAATTTTACCGATTCCGATATAGATTACTTAAGAAGTAAAAACATTTTTTCAGAAGATTTTTTAGACTATCTAAAGAACTTTAAGTT
Source organism: Clostridium sp. (assembly GCF_021443865.1). Classification (GTDB taxonomy): domain Bacteria; phylum Bacillota; class Clostridia; order Clostridiales; family Clostridiaceae; genus Clostridium. Next base: position 11,960 of record NZ_JABUTB010000012.1, on the reverse strand, counting down.
TGAATGTGATGTTTGGGCAATACCAGAAGGAAATTTTGTTTTCCCTAATCAACCACTAGTAATAGTAAAAGGTCCTGTTGTTCAAGCACAATTTATAGAAACTATGATTCTTCTTACAATAAATCACCAAACTCTAATTGCTACGAAAGCTAACAGAATATGTAGAGCTGCTGATGGAAGAACTGTAATGGAATTTGGTTCACGTAGAGCTCAAGGATATGATGGTGCTATATATGGTGCAAGAGCCTCTATAATTGGTGGATGTAACTCAACTGCTTGTACTATAGCTGATAAATATTTTAATGTTCCAGCAGTAGGTACTATGGCACATAGTTGGGTTCAATTATTTGATACTGAATATGAAGCTTTTAAAGCCTGGGCAGAAGTTTATCCAGATAACTGTTCATTATTAATAGATACTTATAACGTTTTAAAATCTGGATTACCAAATGCAATAAAAGTATTTGATGAAATTTTAAAACCACTAGGTAAAAGACCCACTGGTATCAGAATAGATTCTGGAGATATTACTTATTTAACTAAAAAATGTAGAAAAATTCTAGATGCGGCTGGATATGAAGATTGTAAGATAATAGTATCCAACTCATTAGATGAACATATAATAAGAGATGTTTTAAGTCAAGGTGCTTGCATTGATTCCTTTGGAGTTGGTGAAAGATTAATTACTGCAAAATCTGAGCCTGTTTTCGGAGGAGTGTATAAGCTTGTAGCTGTTGAAAAAGATAATGGAATATTACCTAAAATAAAAATCAGTGAAAACACAGAAAAAATAACTAATCCTGGTTTCAAGAAGATATATAGAATTTACGATAAGGACACAGATAATGCCATAGCTGATCTTATTGCATTAAATAATGAAAATATTGATGAGTCTAAACCATTAGAAATATTCCATCCAATTGAAACTTGGAAAAGAAAAACTGTAAATAATTATTACGTTAAAGACTTAATGGTAAAAATATTTGATAAAGGTCAGCAAGTTTATGAAAGCCCTTCTGTATTAGAAATTAAAGAGTTTTCTAAAAATGAAGCTTTAAGAATGTGGCCTGAGATTTTAAGATTTGAAAATCCACATACTTATTATGTAGACTTATCAGAGAATTTATGGAAACTAAAACAAGAGTTACTTCATAAATGCATAAAATAAGGAGCTTTAAAAGCTCCTTATCTTTCATAAATTTTCTATCTTTTAATAATTAATAACCCTACTATCTTCATCATAGCTTGAATATCTTTCTTGAGAATAAAATAAATCATCATTTAAGTTTTCTCCAAAAGAAAGCTTAGCACCTGATGTTAAGAACTCATTAAAAGGACATAAATCATTCTCATTACCTACAGCATACATTGGGCATTCACTATAACAATTAACCCTTTCTTTGTTTGTTGACCAAAATGGACACTTACTCATACTCTTTTCCCTCCAAACCCCAATAGTTGAAAACGAAATCACAATTTTCTTATATTATAGTATATATTCTTGTTAAAATAAAGTATTAGAACACTATTTTTGTAAGACAAATATCGACTTAATTATCTATATTGCCACACCATTCTATTGATTTAGAATATAATTTCCATAGTAACCCTTCACTAATACTCATTTCTTTTTGTATTTTAGTTATTTTATCACTTTCCATGTCTTCATAAGCTAGTGATAAGTCCAAAATATCTCTTAGTATATTTTTTTCTCCTAACAATGCCTCTTTTATTTCAGAATTTAATGGCAGCTCTTTAACTACATAATTAATATCTTTTTCAATCATTAAATGTATATTAGAAAATAATCCTACCATAAATGCTGACGATGAATCTTCATAATTTATTGTCTTCGCAATTTCCTCACAAAACTTAGCTCTTATAATTATACTATTTGCATATCCATCATTTACAGATGCCATTTCTGCTACAGATAATATAGATAACCACTTTCTAAGTTCTTCTCTTCCAATTAACATTATTGCTTGTTTAATTGACTTTATTTCTTGAAGAAAATTGAAATAAGATGAATTAATAAATTTTAAAAATTTATAAGTTAAGGCAATATCTGTTTTTATTATATATTCAACTTTATCCACATTATAATTTTCGTTGATAAGCTCTACTAGCAGCATAAAGATACTAGTATTTTTAACAGCAATATCTTTTCCTAAAAATATAGATGGTTTACTATAGTAATACCCTTGAAAAAAAATACAACCCAATTCTTTTGCTTCATTTAAATCTTCAGAAGTTTCAATTTTTTCTGCTAACATCTTTATATTATATTTCTTACAAACATAAGCAATATTTCTTCTAGCCTTATGTGTTGATAGTATAAAATCAATTTTAATTATATCGATAACTCCAATAAATTTTATCATGTATTCAACATCTACAACATCATCTAATGCTATACAATATCCTAACTCCTTTAAAAATAATAATTTATTTATTATTTCTTTGGATGGGTTCACAGTTTCTAAAACTTCTATTACTACATTCTCTTTTGGAAGTAATGTAGCAATATCTTTCTTTATAAGCTCTTCTGAAAAATTAACAAAAGCTCTTTTTTTATCTGTAAGAATATCTAACCCAAATGATGATATGTTATCAATAACTTTATAAGTTGAAACTTCATCCTCAATTAAAGGATTATAACCATTTTCTAGTGAATTTCTATATAATAACTCATAAGCTACAACCTTACCTTCTTTATCATAAATTCCTTGTCTAGCTATAAAAATATCCATATTTTCTTCCTCATTAATCAATATAAAACCATTATAACCCATTAGAGGAAAATATAGAATATTTTTTTTAATTTTAAAAATAAAAGAGGATAAATCCTCTTTTATTTTTTATTTTACTTTTTAAAATGAATACTATTCTTAAGCACTGAAATATTTATTATTTCATTAGTAAATGCTTTAAGAAGAGCCTTTTCTAAAACTTTTTCATGATCGAAGTTTGCTATATCTCTACATTCTGCAAAAACTTTATTTAATTCTCCATCTAGATTTCTATATGTTAATGTTACATATGGTTTATCATATTCTACGTTAACTATCTTTAGTCCCCAAGTAATTTGAGCATAATCCCCATCTGAAGTTAACTTAGTTAGCTCTCTTATCTTTTCTTTTTCCTCTGAAGGATCGCTAATTACTATTAATTCATCTCCAACTTTGTATTTTCCCATATAAATTCCTCCTTAAATAAATAAATTCTGTCTTTAGTATATATTATTACACTAAATTATGATATTATAATTTAGTATATTTAATATGACACTTTTGTTAATTTCTTAACAACTGTATTTTTATAATATCATAACAATTAGTTTATTACAATATTATTAGAATTATTA